>DATGSD010000228.1:0-8022 GCA_035302965.1 Burkholderiaceae bacterium
TACTGCAAGTCAACCAAACACCCGCTGCCGTAGTATTTGCTGCCAGCCATTGCCCAACTACTTTCACCCAGTCAGAATCTCTCGAGTGGATGGAACTATTTTGTCGTGCGGGTTCATTGGCTTTACGTCAACTCTTATACCCACGGGCACCAATAAGCCAAAACATACAAGACGCATCGATAGAAAGCCTAGAAAAAACACTCGCGAAGCCCATCAGTTCTTGCATTAACGAGCTACCTAAACGCCTACAACAAGTCGCTGCCGAACTTTGTATGGGTCATTCAAATAAAGAAATTGCTCGCAATCTGGGTATTTCCGACGAAACTGTCAAAGACCATGTGCGACGTTTATGTGAACGGTTCAACGCTCGCAACCGAACCCAATTAGTCGCCAAGCTCAGCCTCGCAAGCGCCCGAATAAATCGTAGCCAAAAAGATCAATTCCAAGCTGGAAGTTTATTGTCCTACGTATCGTGGTGGTAAACACACCATCAAAAACCTAAAAATAAGTACAAACTACTGCACCAGCACTTAGGCCGCGGCTTGCATGTCTTTGGCTCACTGCTCTAACTCGAGGATGGTGCCCTGAAAATAGGTGGCCATTAATTCGTTAGTTTTGGTAATTTGGTCAAGCTTGTTAATGGCTTCAGCTGTTTCTTGAACCTGCTTGTTGCCTTATTTGGCTGGTCGATTGCCCGATGATGTCGCCGATTTCACCTGCCGCATCTGAGCTACGCAAGGCCAGTGCGCGTACTTCGCCGGCTACCACGGCAAACCCTTGCCCGGCTTGGCCGGCTCTTGCGGCTTCTACCGTTGCATTAGTAGCTGTTAATTGTTCCATGGCGGCGGCGGTTTCTTGTAGCGAAGAGGCTTGTTCGCTAATGCGCACCTGCAAGGCTTGGTTGTGTTCAGTTAATTTAAACACGGCCTCTAGCATGGCCCTAGCAAGCGCTTTTACCCCAACCGCGATTCTAAGGCCGCCGACATAAGCAAAGTCGGTGCGTTCTTGGCGATTGATCTTTGCATAGTCTTGTTCGGCCCGCTTAACTTGCCTGTCGTAGGTTTAACCTGCACCGACACATAACCCACCGACTTATCTTCTTCGTAAGTAGGCGACACATACGACATCACCCAATAAAAACCACCGTCTTTACGGCGATTTTTAACAACATCCATCTAGGCGCGGCCAGCTTGGATGGTTTCCCAAAAATCTTTAGACACAAGGCTGGCATGTCGGCGTGCCGAATTATATTGTGCAACTTACCCAATAATTCGCTTTCACTGAACTGGCTAACCCGCAAAAAATTGGGGCTAGCGTAACTTATGCGGCCTTTTAAATCGGTACGCGACATAAGGTAATCGTCGTCTCGTACCTCGATTTCGGTGCTTATTAACCAACCCCATAAGCTGGCCAAGCGCAACGCTAGGTACGCCCATACAGCCAAGCAACAAGGCCACTTGTTCAAGACTTTTAAACAAAATCACTATTTTGTTTATGAACAGAAGAAGCTTATCCCCAACCGCTGTGGATAACCCTGGGGAAATTAGGTAAAAACCGTGGGCTTAGCCGCATTAACTTTGCGGTCGAGGTTGTTTGGTTAATTTTTAGACAATTCTCGCTTGTTTGCTCGCGCAATTAATTGCGTGAACCCCCAAACCTTGGCTGACTATACAAGGCTTCTGAAAAAACCGCGAGAACGCAGCGGTCTAACACGGCAAACCAAGTAAGACAAAAGACAGCTCAATAAAAGCCAGCAAGCTAAAGTGCTTTTAGCCGCTAAGCTAAGATTATTGCCAACTTTGCCACAAGCAAATAATACCTGCCACGGGAGCACACGCAAACTTAACCATTATTGCTGCATTACGCCCTAATTACTGCACAGTACCGTACGGTACAGTAGAATAAATAAGGCGATGCACGCAAAAGCACGCACATGTTTTTAGCAACAGGCAAGAGGCAGCCCCATGCAAGCAACACCCAACCCCAGTACACAAAAACGGCGCCAACACATTATTAATAGCGCCACCGAAATATTTTGTGAACATGGCTACGACGGCGCATCAATGTCGGCCATCGCCGCCAAAGCGGGTGGCTCTAAAGGCACTTTATACAACTACTTTCCGTCTAAAGACGAACTCTTGCTTGCAGCCATGCTGGCCGAGGCCGAAAAATTTCAGCACGACCTTACCCACAATTTAGATAAAGCCCAGTCGCTAAAAAGCGTGCTAAGCCAAATTATTCATCGTATTGTTAACAAGCTGTATGTTGAACCACGCACTGCACAACTGCTGCGCGTTGTCATTAGTGTGGGTAACCGCTCTGACATCGGGCAAAAGTTTTTTACCATTGTTGGCGACGGCATCTGGGGCCGCATACAACAATTATTAGAAGAAAAAATCGCCAGCGGCCAACTGCGCAACACCGACGCCAAAGCCATGCTATTAACCCTGCGTGGCCTATGCGAAGTCGACCTCATGCGCCTACTAATGGGCGCCATGCCCAACTTCAATAAAGAGCAAGCCGAGCAGCGCTCTGAGCGCATTTTAGAAGCATTTTTTAAGCAATTTGAGGCCTAAAACGAAGGGTTTTACGTAGCGTTAACGCCTAAAGCTAATAACGTTTGCCTACAATTTTTTGTAAAGCACGCGGTTACGCCACTCAGGGCATATCAGTTGTTTATTCTTGAGCTTCCCAGGGGTTAATAACCTTCACGCCAGCTGCCAAAAACGGAGTGGTATCTCGTGTGGCAACCATAAACCCGCCATTTAAGGCAATAGCTGCAATAACGGCATCGGCGGCCGCAATTGTTTGCCCCATCTTGCGCGCAGCCACTAACAATTCAGCATAAGCCCGCGTACAAGCCACATCGAACGGCACCACCCGACCCATGAACAAAGGCAAAAGGGTATGTTCAATGCCGTCGTTAAGGGTTGCACGCCGCTTACTAGCAGGCATCATCGCCACACCCGCACGTAGCTCGGCCACAGTCATAGCCGCCAGATAAAGAGTTTCTAACGGCTGATTGTTTAACCATTCGCTTACCGCTGGATTAGGGGAAACTCGAAACGGTTCGGATATTACGTTAGTATCAACAAGAATCATCAGTCGAAACTGGCCGTACGAGCCGAAGAAGAATCACGCTTAAACACCGCCATTTCTTCGTCGCTTATCTGAGCCTTATGACCAATGTTGCTCAGCAATTGACCCAACTTAACCCTTTCGTCGGGCTTTACGGCTGCCGTTAAAATATCGCGCATTTCAGCCTGCAAGCTTCGACCATGCTGCGCCGCCCGCACCCGAATCGCGCGGTGCACCTCTTTGGGCACGCCCCTAATAGTAACGGCTTTCATGCTAAAACCTCTTTTTTAGTAGAAATGCATTCAATTTTACAAAGTGCTGCCAATGCCGTCAATTAATTTAATGCTTTCATTCTCCTCAATGCCTTCATTGCATTTAACGCCTTCAAGTGAAGCGTTTGCATAACGCTAGGCAATCTTTTATCGCCGGGATTTTGTGCGGTTTCACCGTTCAAACCCATAAGCCCCAATAAATTTCGTCAACACCAAAATAAGCCTGCCTGCTCTTTACGCCAGCCCGTTATTGCTTCATGATTAATACAAATTTTCTTCCCCGCCCCCACTGATTTAAAAGCGCCATGAACCCCAACCTTTACTCTCATCTCGAGAACTGCTTTCCTAGCGATCGCGAGCAAGTTGCGATACAAACACCCACACAAAATTATTCTTGGAACGATCTTGCTGTTGGCAGCGCCCAGATAGCAAATGTTTTTCGTGCAAAAAACCTAAAACCAGGCTCGCGCGTGTTGGCGCATATCGATAAGTCGCCGCAGGCCTTGATGTTGTATTTGGCGGCGTTGCGTGCGGGCTTAATTTATGTGCCGCTTAATAATGCCTACCAACAAAGCGAGATGGCTTATTTTTTTGAAGATGCCAGCCCATCAATTGCGGTGTGTTCCGCAGCCAACAAAGCGTGGATAGAACCACTGGCACAACAAAACGGTTGCCAACACGTGTACACGCTTGAAGCCGATGGCAGCGGTAGCTTAATGAAGCACGCCGAAAAACAGCCCGAGCAAACCCAAACCCAGGCTGTCGAAGCCCACGACGTAGCCGTAATTATTTACACCTCGGGCACAACGGGTCGCAGTAAGGGCGCCATGCTTACGCACGGCAATTTACTGGCCAACGCGCAAACCCTGCACGATTATTGGCAATGGCAGCCCAGCGACGTTTTGCTTCACATGTTGCCGGTGTTTCATGTTCATGGTTTATTTGTAGCGGCCCAAGGCGCCTTGCTGGCCGGTGCCAAAATGATTTGGCTAGAACGCTTCGACCCCGAACTTGCCCTACAGTACTTACCCCAAAGCACCCTTATGATGGGCGTACCCACCTACTACACCCGTCTACTAGCTAAGCCCGAATTTGATGCTGCAATTTGCCGTAATATGCGCCTATTTATTTCAGGCTCGGCACCGTTATTAAGCGCAACATTTAAGGAATTTAAACAACGCACGGGTTTCACCATACTCGAGCGCTACGGCCTAAGCGAAACCAATATGAATGCCTCTAACCCCTACAGCCCAACTAGCGGCCCGCGCTTAGCTGGCACCGTCGGACGCGCCTTGCCTGGAGTAAGCATTCGTGTCGTTGACGACAACGACAACATTATTGAACAGCCCGGCACACCGGGCCACATTCACGTAAAAGGCCCCAACGTTTTTAAAGGCTATTGGCGCAAACCCGAAATAACGAAGAAAGAATTTACCGCGGACGGCTGGTTTCGCACCGGCGACATCGGCACCTTTGGCGGCGACGGCATCCCAGACGACTACCTAAGCATAGTCGGTCGCAGCAAAGACCTTGTCATTAGCGGCGGCCTAAACGTCTACCCCAAAGAAATCGAACTACTAATTGACGCCATGCCCAACGTCAACGAATCGGCTGTTATAGGCATCCCCCACCCCGACCTCGGCGAAGCCGTTGTTGCCGTTATTGTTCCACAAACAAACACCCAACCCGACCTTGACGCCATTTTGACGCATTTAAAAGCCACACTCTCTAACTTTAAAGTGCCCAAAAAGCTAGTTTGCATCAACGAACTACCACGCAACACCATGGGCAAGGTGCAGAAAAATGTGCTGCGAGAGCAGTACGCGGGGGTGTTTAAGTAATAAGGCGGGTTTAGCTTGCCGCAAAGTACTTATCCCCAACATCTGTGAATAAGCCTGGGGAAAGCTTATTAATACCCTGGGCAAGGCCGCATTAAACTTAAGTTTGTGCCTGCTGGATCATTCTTCGGCAACCACTTATGTTTAAGAACAATTAAACACCTAAGTAGTAAAAACCAGCAGACCAAAAGCAGAAGCACCAGTACAATAGGCTGCAAAATACCTACAGTTCACCTTAGTAGCCAAAAAAATGACAATTCTGGTTACCGGCGGCGCCGGTTATATCGGTTCTCATGCCGTTTTAGAGTTATTAAATGCCAACTATTCTGTAGTTGTGCTAGATAACTTAAGCAATAGTTCGCCAACGGCGCTTAAGCGCGTGGCCAAATTAGCGGGCAAAGCGGCTAGCTTTATCGAAGGTGATGTTCGTGATGCCGAGTTGCTGGCGCAAGTATTTGCCAAACATCGCTTCCAAGCAGTTATGCATTTTGCTGGCCTAAAAGCCGTGGGCGAAAGTGTTGAACAGCCCTTGCGCTACTATCAAAACAACGTTAACGGCACGATGACGCTTTGCGATGCCATGGCTAAGGCTGGGGTGTTTCAATTAGTATTTAGCTCGTCGGCCACCGTTTATGGCGAAGCCGAAACCATGCCGTTAACCGAACAAAACCCCTTGGGCCAACCCAGCAACCCCTACGGCCGCACCAAGCTCATTAGCGAGCAGTTTCTTCACGACTTAAGCGCCGCCGACTCACGCTGGGCCATTGGCGCGCTGAGGTATTTCAACCCAATTGGCGCGCACAGCAGTGGCGACATTGGCGAAGACCCTTTAGGGATACCCAACAATTTATTACCTTATATTAGCCAGGTTGCCATCGGCCGCCTGCCTTATTTAAGTATTTTTGGCAACGACTACCCCACGCCCGACGGCACCGGTGTGCGCGACTACATTCACGTAGTCGACCTTGTTTTAGGCCATCTGGCGGCCCTGCCATTTTTAGAAAACAACAAAGGTTTTCATGTGTGGAATTTAGGCACCGGCCGTGGACACTCGGTTCTAGAGATGGTTAAGGCCTACGAAAGTGTTTGCAAAAAGCCAATTGCCTACCAAATTAAACCCCGCCGCCCGGGCGATGTTGCCACCTGCTGGTCAGACCCCAGCAAAGCACACCAACAACTAAACTGGCAAGCCACCCGCACCCTCAGCGACATGGTAAACGACAGCTGGCGCTGGCAATCGAAAAACCCAAGGGGGTATAAGGGGGGTTGAGGGATGCTCTAAAACACTTGTTTAAAAACAAGCAATTTAACCCTCTAGTTGTATGCGCTAATTGTTCGGCTGTCGCTTAGTTGACCGCCATCTTGATCGTGACATAAGGCCGCCAAAATATTCCGTAAAAACAACATTCTAACTACAGCCATAGAACCATATGTATACGGTATACATACTTGTGGTAAGCTATTTGTACAAACTAATAACGACTTCACAAAGAGACATCCATGTTCAACAGTACTCTTTCAGTCACTGTGCACATCATCACCACTGAAATTAGCTACATATGCAATACTAACGAGAGCCTTCTCGCCGGAATGCTACGCCTCGGAAAAAAGGGAATACCAGCCGGGTGCACCAATGGCGGTTGTGGTGTTTGTAAAGTGCGTATCTTAGCTGGAGAAATAAAAAAAACGGGGCCAATTAGTCGTGCGAGGGTTACCGCTTCCGAAGAAGAGGAAGGCTACACACTTGCGTGCCGTGTTCAACCCATCAGTGATGTAAAACTTGAAGTCGCTACGCTATTACGAAAACCTTTTCGTTCAGTCAAGACAATAAATACCAACGTGTAATTTATTACCTAATTTCCATTCCCTGAACTCACTCAAAGTACACGCATCAAAAAGGAGACTTAAGGTGAACGCAGTATTACGAATTGGCCACATAGGCGTTAAAGTAATGGATATGGACGCTGCACTCCACCATTACAAGAATGTTCTCGGTCTACGCATTACACATCAAGATGACGACGGAAACATTTACCTAAAATGTTGGGACGAGTGGGATAAATTCTCGCTTATTCTGACCCCATCTGACGAAGCTGGGATGACCCATGTTGCTTATAAGGTTCGAGACGAAGAAACCTTAGATGTCTTGAAACACAAAATCGAAGACTGGGGTATTTCTACGACAACACTCGAAGCCGGCACACTTCCCGGTACAGGAAGAATGCTTCAGTTCTTACTTCCAAGCGGTCACGAAATGCGGCTTTACGCAACGAAAGAAGAGCTCGGTATTGACGTTGGTTCCGTTAATCCTGATCCATGGCCCGACGATATTAAAGGTTGTGGCGTGCACTGGCTTGATCATTGCTTGCTAATGTGCGAGCTCAATCCAGAAGAAAACATTAATACGGTAGAAGAAAACACCCGCTTCATGAAAGAAGCACTCGACTTCTTCGTTACTGAGCAAGTGGTTGCGGGCCCTGACCATTCCATTCAGGCCGCAACATGGTTAGCCTGTACGAGCACACCACACGACATAGCTTTTGTTGGTGGTCCTACCAGTGGTTTTCACCATATGGCATACTTCGTAAACTCTTGGCACGATGTATTAAAAGCCGCAGACATTATGGCCAAGAATAAAGTTCGCATAGACGTTTCCCCCACGCGTCATGGTATTACGCGAGGCGAGACGATCTATTTCTTTGACCCTAGTGGAAACCGAAACGAAACATTTTCGGGTCTCGGCTATCTAGCGCAGCGTGACAGACCAGTTACTACGTGGCACGAAGAACGTTTGGGCAGTGCTATTTTTTACCATACAGGCGATCTGGTACCTT
>DATGSD010000229.1:0-12093 GCA_035302965.1 Burkholderiaceae bacterium
GACCAAATCGTCGATTATCTCATGTTAGTGGGCGATACGTCCGATAACGTTCCTGGCGTACGTAATGTTGGGCCAAAAACGGCTGAACGTTGGCTTAAAAAATATGGTAGCCTTGAAAACATAATCAAGGAGGCCGATTCAATTAAAGGGGTTACCGGAGAAAACCTTAGAGCCGCCATCCCCGACTTCGAATTAACTCGTCAATTGCTTACGGTGCGCACCGACTGCGAAGTTCCAGTCTTGGCCGACGGTTGGGACGCCCTAAAATTAAAACCCCAAGACACTAAACGCTTAATCGAGCTTTTCGATCATTACGGTTTTAGAAGCTGGCTGCGCGAAGTTTCCGGCGACCCCGAACGCATCCCAGAAAACGATGCGCGCATTGCTAACCCCGACCACGAAACACCAGATACCATCAAGTACGAAACCATACTCGATTGGGACAGCTTCGACCGTTGCTTGCAGCACTTGAAAAACGCAAGTTTGGTTGCTCTCGATACCGAAACTACATCGCTCGATCCAATGACAGCGCGTTTGGTTGGTATCTCATTTTGCACTAAGCCTGGCAAAGCGTTTTATATTCCCCTTGAGCATACCGGCGTTGATCAACCCAAACAGCTAGCCAAAACCGAGGTCTTAGAACGTTTACGCCCTTGGCTAGAAAGTTCAGATGCAGCCAAGCTTTTGCATAATGCAAAATACGATGCCCATGTGTTGGCCAACGAAGGGCTTAAGTTGGTCGGTATTACCGACGACACTATGTTGCAGGCCTATGTACTCGAGTCGCATCGTCGCGTTAATTTAAATGACGTGGCCGAGCGCTGGATCGGTAAACGCGGTACCGATTACGAAACCATATGTGGCAAAGGTGCCAAGCAAATTGGTTTCGACGAGGTCGATGTCGAAACAGCGGCTTTTTATGCCTGCGAAGATGCCGATTTTACCTTGCAAGTTCATCAGGTTTTGCGACCAAAAATCGCCGCAGAAAAGGGTCTTAATTTTATTTACGAACTCGAAGTTAAGGTTTCTGACGTTCTCACTACCATCGAGCGCACGGGTGTTTGTATTGATAAAAAGCTTTTAGCTCAACAAAGCAAAGAGCTTGCCCAACGTTTAAAAGAATTCGAAGAAAAAGCACACGAGTTGGCTGGCGAAGCTTTTAACCTAAATTCGCCCAAACAATTGGGCGAGATTTTGTTCGAAAAAATGGATCTGCCGGTGCTGCGTAAAACAGCGGGTGGAGCACCGTCTACCAACGAGGCTGTCTTGTCAGAGCTAGCGCTCGACTACCCACTTCCTGACATTATTTTGCAGTACCGCGAGCTTGCCAAATTAAAGTCGACCTATACCGACAAGCTGCCCAAAATGATTAACCCGGCAACGGGTCGAGTACATACACGTTACGCGCAGGCGGCCGTTGTTACTGGGCGGCTTTCGTCCTCTGATCCCAATTTACAAAATATACCTGTTCGTACTCCCGAAGGTCGACGGGTGCGTACAGCGTTCATCGCTGGTAGTGGCAAAGTGTTATCGGCTGACTATTCTCAGGTCGAACTGCGTGTTATGGCGCATGTTTCTGGCGACGAACGTCTGCGTCAAGCCTTCGCCGAAGGTAAAGACATTCATCGTGCCACGGCTGCTGAAGTGTTTAATGTGTCGCTTGACGACGTCACGGCCGACCAAAGGCGCGCGGCAAAAACGATTAACTTTGGTTTAATTTACGGTATGGGCGAATTTGGCCTTGCTAATGCCCTAGGGATTACGCGCGATGCGGCCAAAGCTTATATCGATCGCTACTTTAATCGCTACCCAGGGGTTGCGCATTATATGGATGAAATTCGTAAATTAGCGGCCGAGCAAGGCTACGTCGAAACCGTGTTTGGTCGGCGCTTGTCCTTCCCCGAATTGCGGGGCGCTAAGGGGCCACGGCAAAAGGCAGCCGAACGCGCAGCTATTAACGCGCCAATGCAAGGCACAGCCGCCGACTTAATTAAAATGGCCATGGTCGATGTACAAGCTTGGCTCGAACAAAAGCAGCTTAAAAGCCGCTTAGTTATGCAAGTTCACGATGAACTGGTGTTCGATGTTCCCGAAAACGAGGTCGATCTTTTGGTGGCCGAATTGCCGGCCTTGATGTGCGGCACCGACCGCCTCGATGTGCCTTTAATAGCCGAAGTTGGGGTAGGCGCAAATTGGGAAGAAGCGCACTAAATAAAGTTTATTGGGGCGGGGTGTTTTGTATTTTTTCCCCGCCTTTTTTACGCCTGCTGCAAGGCCTGAATGCGCGCTTCAATAGGAGGGTGGGTGGCAAATAACGACCCTAGCTTTACGCCAGCAATACCAGAGGCTTCAAAGCTTTGTGGTAAAGCACCTGCCTCTACACCCCCAAGCCGCTTTAAGGCTTTAATCATGGGCTCGCGGCTACCCAAAAGCGAGGCTGAGCCGGCATCGGCGCGATATTCGCGCTGGCGCGAAAACCAGGCCACAATAATTGATGCCAAGACGCCAAAAATGATTTCGCACACAATAACTGTCATAAAATAGCCAGCACCGACACCACGCTCGTTTTTTAGTAAGACGCGATCAACGAAATAACCAACAACTCGGGCTAAAAAGATTACAAAAGTGTTTACTACCCCTTGGATTAGCGTCAGGGTGACCATATCGCCGTTGGCAATGTGCGCAACTTCGTGACCAAGTACCGCAGTTACTTCTTCTTCGGTCATGCTTTCAAGTAAGCCTGTAGAAACCGCGACCAGGGCATTGTTTTTGAACGCGCCGGTTGCAAAGGCATTAGGAGCGCCTTGGTAAATGGCGACCTCGGGCCGACCAATTTCGGCTCGGTCGGCGAGTTGATGCACCGTGTTAACCAGCCAACGTTCGCGTGGGCTATTGGCTGCATTGGGGTCAATGACAATAGCCCCAGTGCTATGTTTTGCCATGGTTTTGCTAAGCAACAAAGAAATTGTCGCGCCGGCAAAACCGATAACTGCTGAAAAAACCAACAGTTGGTTAACATCAAGCCCGTGCTGCGTAAGGTAGCGCCCAACGCCAAACAAGCTCATGATGATGTTAAGCACAAATAAAACAGCAATATTGGTTAGTACAAATAAAAACACACGTTTCATGTCGGTTTTTACCTTTTTAAAAAGCTTGGTTGAAGCTTTTGCGACGAATACACGTAGCTGTGGTTAAAAATTGTGCGTTTACAATGCCTGGGGCGCAAAGCTTAAAGTTTAAAGTTTGAGACCATAACGCCCAAAGTTATAAATGGTGACGAAAGCCAAAAGTTAAAGGGTGTCGGCTAAACATCGTGGGTGTCGATTTGTTTAAAAGCGGTCATTCTACAAATAAAGAAGAGGCTATAGTATCGGTTTTTCTCGCGTCTTTGCGGGCTTAAGGTAGTTTATGCAGGCATTATGGATGTTGTTTGCTTGCGCCATGTTTGCGCTGATGGGAGCGGGTATTAAGCTTTCGTCCGATTTTGGTGCAAGTTTGCCACAAATTATTTTATTTCGAGGCTTACCGTCGGTGGTTGTGCTGTTGGTTTGGGCAATTTCTACCCGCAAACGTCTGCAACCTGTTAGCTGGAAATTTCATATTTGGCGCAACCTGTCGGGTGTGACAGCGATGTGGCTCAGTTTTTTTGCCTTGTCTAACTTGCCACTAGCCACTGCCTTTAGCTTAAATTATACGTCGCCCCTATTTATTGCCGGTTGGATGCTAGTGTCTGGCGGACGGCGCGACGCCGTGCGAAGTTTAGCGGTTTTACTTGGGTTTATTGGTGTCGTTGCCATTTTGCGGCCTAGCATTGGCCATGAGCAGTTTGTCGCTGCCTTAGTCGGTTTGTGTGGTGGTGCATTAACAGCGGTCGCCATGTTGCAAATTCGCCAATTAGGTCAAATTGGCGAGCCCGAATGGCGTACCGTTTTAATTTTTTCTTTGGTTGTTTGTAGTACCAGCGTGGTTGGTTTGCTGCTTCATGGCTGGCAAACGCCCAGTAGGCCGGCGTTATGGGCTTTAGTTGGCCAAGGGTCAGCTGGTTTATTTGCCCAATTAGCCATGACGCGTGCTTTCGGCCACGGCTCTACTTTGCTTACAGCTGCTCTGCAATATGCACCCATCGTTTTTGCAACCTTGCTTGGTGTTTTATTGTGGCGAGACACCCCCGATACCTTGGTGTGGGTGGGTATTCTATTAATTATCGGTTCGGGTTTATTATCAACTTGGCGCACCTATGAAATTAGCCGCCGCAGTGCCAAGCAGCGTCAACGCAAGGTTTTGTCGAATCGCGCCTAGAAGCTTGTTTGGGTATACAGTGCTTACGCCAGATCAAATCGTAGTTTGCACGTAAAGTACGGTTTTATCGCTGCCTTTTGCTTATTAAAAGCGTGCGAGGCCCACACCGCTTGGTTTAACAGTCTGGTTTTCCCACGGAGTTTACGATGAGTGCACGATTAATCGACGCACAGCATCTTAAGCAATTGCTAGACGCCGATAGCAATTTGCTGATATTCGATGTTCGTGCCAATTTATCCGACCCTAGCGCCGGAATAAACGCTTATAAACAAGCCCATATTCCGGGTGCTTTCCATCTCGATATCCAAACCCAGCTTAGCGGCGCGGCCACGGCAGATAGTGGCCGACATCCTTTGCCTAGCCGCAGTCATTTGCTCAAGTTGTTGCAGTCCTTAGGATTACGTCCGGGTCGTCCGGTAGTTGTTTACGATGCTAACGACTCTTCATTCGCGGCACGTTTATGGTGGCTTTTGCGCTGGTTGGGGCACGAGCAAGTGGCTCTTTTAAATGGCGGTTGGCAAGCGTGGCTCGAGGCCGATGGTCCCTCAACTTCCGAAGGGTCGTCAAATGCGGAAATGGTTTCTTCACCAGAAGGCCGGCAAACGGCATCTAGTTACCCAGCTAAGGCGCAAATGCCAACCATAGAGATGGGGCAACTTCAACAAAATATCGCCGAGCCCAATTTATTGCTAATCGATGCTCGGTCTGCCGAGCGTTTTCGGGGCGAAATCGAACCTATCGATCCAGTGGCAGGGCATATTCCGGGTGCCAGAAACCGTCCGTTTATTGCCAACCTCGATTCTAATTACCGTTTCAAAGCGCCACGGCAATTGCGCCACGAGTTCACCGAACTAATAACTGGTTTTACACCCGAAAATGTGGTCCATCAGTGTGGCTCTGGGGTTACTGCTTGCCATAATTTATTTGCCATGGAACTTGCCGGCTTGAAAGGCTCGGCCCTGTACCCAGGTTCGTTTAGTCAATGGTGCCAAGTCGCAACAAATCCAATCAGCAAGTAAGCGGCGTCGTAACGGCTTTTATGCACTTATCGTTGTTCGCTCTCGAATTTGGCAAAACTAGTGTTGTTACTTCTTTATTTGCCTGACCAACATCGTTTAAGGGCTTCCCTTACAATTAAGGGTAATTCTTTGAAAAGTTTATTTGTCCGACGGCTAATCACGCGATTAATCGGTATCGGCAATTGGGATTCATCATGGGTTTGTCCACCAGCGACGATTTTACTAATTGGCTTTCTCGCCAAGTCGAACGTGTCGAATCGGCCATTAAACAGCATTTGCCCAGTGCTGAAACCAGCCCTAAGCAGTTGCACGAAGCGATGCAATATGCCGTTCTCGGCCCGGGTAAACGGGTTCGTGCTGCCTTGGTTTACGCAGCCGCTGAGGCCGTAGCGGTGGCAAACGATGGATTATCGTCGCCCCAAGAAATCGCCCTCGATCATGCGGCTACTGCGGTCGAGTTTATTCACGCCTATTCTTTGGTGCACGATGATCTCCCTTGCATGGATGACGATGACTTGCGAAGGGGGCAGCCTACGGTGCACATACAGTTTGATGAGGCCACCGCCTTGTTAGCCGGCGATGCTTTACAACCATTGGCATTCGAAATTCTTGCGAAAATGCCGATTGCGCCAGCTTTGGTTGTGCAAGCGATTAGGGTGTTGGCCCATAATGCGGGTAGTTTAGGCATGGCAGGTGGTCAAGCCATCGATTGTGCCAGTGCTGGGCAAACACTCGATTTCGAACAATTACAAACGATGCATTCAAAGAAAACTGGTGCTTTGTTGCAAACCAGTGTGCAATTGGGTGGTATTGTTACGGCGGCACGTTCTTCGCAGCGGCAAAGTTTGTCGGCCTACGCTCAGGCCATTGGTTTGGCCTTTCAGGTGGCCGACGACATTCTCGACGTTGTGGGCGATCGCCAAACTCTCGGGAAAACGCCGGGCAAAGATGCCGCTAATAATAAACCAACCTATGTGTCAATTTTGGGGCTCGAAGGGGCGCACAAGCAGTTAGCGCTATTGCATCAACAGGCTCAAGAGGCCATTGTGTCTTTGGGCGAACCTGGCCGGCGTTTAGGTGAAATTGCCGATTACATCGTCGGGCGTAATCGTTAATAGGTAGTTGTTTTTATGACAAACCTGCTCGAAAGCATTCAAGATCCGGCCGATTTGCGTCAGCTTAAATCGACGCAGTTAAAACCGCTTGCCAACGAACTGCGCGATTTCGTTTTAAAGTCGGTATCGCGTACCGGTGGGCATCTATCTTCTAATTTAGGTACGGTCGAGCTTACCATCGCCTTACATTGGGTTTTTAACACGCCCGACGATCGCATTATTTGGGATGTCGGCCACCAATCGTATCCACATAAAATTCTTACCGGTCGGCGCGAGCAAATGGGTAGTTTGCGTCAATATAACGGTTTGTCGGGTTTCCCTAAGCGCTCTGAGTCGGAGTACGACGCGTTTGGCACCGCTCATTCGTCTACATCAATTTCTGCTGCACTCGGGATGGCCGTCGCGGCACGACAATTAGGCCTCGATCGGCAGCATATTGCTGTTATTGGCGATGGCGCCATGACAGCTGGCATGGTTTTTGAAGCCCTTAATAATGCTGGGGTAACGCCGGGCGTTAATCTGCTCGTTATTCTTAACGACAACGATATGTCAATTTCGCCGCCGGTTGGTGCGCTTAACCGTTACTTTGCCCGTTTACTATCGGGGCGTTTTTATACAACAGTAAAAAACGTTGGCCGGGCAGCGTTGCAACATATGCCACCCATGCTCGAGTTAGCGCGCCGCTTCGAGGGCCACGCCAAAGGCTTAGTGCATGCACCAGCTACCTTGTTTGAAGAGTTTGGCTTTAATTACGTAGGGCCCATCGACGGCCACGACCTCGATGCCTTGGTGCCTACCCTAAAAAACTTACGGTCGTTAGGTGGCTTGCAGTTTTTACACGTAGTCACTAAAAAAGGGCAGGGCTATAAATTAGCCGAAGCCGACCCCGTTTTGTATCACGGCCCAGGCAAGTTCGACCCGGCTGTTGGCATTACAAAAAAAGCCAATACGCCGTCTCCGCTCACGTTTAGCAAGGTATTTGGTCAGTGGCTATGTGATATGGCCGAGCACGATAGCCGTTTAATTGGTATTACACCCGCCATGCGAGAAGGTAGCGGCATGGTCGAATTCCATCAGCAATTTCCGCAGCGTTACTTTGATGTTGGTATTGCTGAACAACATGCTGTTACGTTTGCAGCCGGTTTGGCCTGCGATGGGTTTAAGCCAGTAGTCGCTATTTATTCAACGTTTTTACAACGGGGTTACGATCAATTTATTCATGACGTTGCCTTACAAGAACTCGACGTTACTTTTGCACTCGATCGCGCCGGCCTGGTAGGAGCCGATGGGGCGACTCATGCCGGTAACTACGACATTGCTTTTTTACGTTGTGTGCCTAATGTGGTGGTAGCCACGCCTTCTGACGAAAACGAAACACGGCTTTTGCTTAATACGTGTTACCAACATATAGGGCCTGCGGCTGTTCGCTATCCGCGAGGTGCTGGTAGGGGCGCAGAAGTGCAAGTGCAGTTTGACACCGTTGCGCTAGGCAAGGCAAAGGTATTGCGCCAAGGGCAGAAAATAGCGATATTAGGTTTTGGTCCTTTAGTGCATCAAGCTCACGAACTATGTTCTGAGTTCGATTTCACCTTGGTTGATATGCGTTTTGTTAAGCCGCTCGACCAGCAACTGATTAGTCAGTTGGCCGAATCGCACCAGGCCTTTGTTACGCTCGAAGAGGCGGCAGTTATGGGTGGGGCTGGCAGCGCTGTACTCGAATATTTACAACAGCAAGGGCTTAAGCTCGACGTACTCACGCTAGGCTTACCCGATCAAATTATTGATCATGGTGATCAAAAACAGTTATTAAGCCAGCAAGGCCTCGATGCCGACGGAATCCGCGCATCAATCTGTAAGCGTTTTGCGCTGCTACTAGAGACAAGCTAAACAAGAGCGGCCAGATTGTTTAGGGTTTAACAAAAAAGCTGTTTGATTAGGTTTCAGTGCTTTGAAGCGCCTTGTTAGCCTCGTTGGCTTAAAGGCCTTGTGCTCGTGCTTATTGTGGTAAAATTGTCTGTTTCTTGCTCGACTTGGGTAATAGTATTGGCTTTATCTGGGCGGGCTGTCGTTTTGGTGGGCTTTTCTCTACCAAAAGATATCCACAAGGAGTTCCCTTAAAATGCGTCACTACGAAATCGTGTTCATCGTGCACCCTGATCAAAGCGAACAGGTACCCGCCATGATCGAACGCTATCAGTCTACGGTTACCGACGGTAATGGTACCGTTCACCGCCTCGAAGATTGGGGGCGTCGCCAATTGGCTTACCCCATTCAAAAACTTGTTAAAGCACATTATGTTTGCATGAACATCGAGTGCGACAAAGACGTTCTCGAAGAGCTCGAGCACTCTTTCCGATACAACGATGCTATCTTGCGTCATTTAGTCATCAAAATGAAAGCCGCCGAAACCGAGGCGTCTCCTATCATGAAAACGGTTGAGCGCGAAGAATCCCGCAAAGCGGCATCCGAAGCATCCGATAGCCGTTCCGATTCTTAAGCAAATTTAAACTCTTGCTCGAGTCGGCTAAAAATACGCTTACGCTCACGGCACGTATTGTTGAAGTCAAAACGTTACGTTACACACCAGCCGGGGTTCCCGTGCTCGAACTTCTGCTCGAACATCAAGCCGAGGTCACCGAAGCAGGGCGTAAACGCCAGGTTCAACTAACGATTGCGGCAGTTGCTATGGGCGATATAGGTCTTTTGCTGGCCGATTGCACACTTGGTACGTATCTTGAAGCCACTGGTTTTTTAGCCGCAACCCGCAAAGGGTCGCGTCGACTAAATTTCCACATCCAGAAGGCTCAGCGCTTATCTGCAGGCTACGATCCAAGCAGCGTTTAAAAGAGCTCGTTATTTTTTGATACTAATTGTTCCGCCACTTGGTGGCTGATTATTTTCTACAGAGCCACGCTCTGTTTACTTAGAAGGCAAATTATGGCTAATCACAGAAGAGGCAGAGGCCGACGCCGTTTTGGGCAACAAAATCCACTTTTTAAGCGTCGCAAGTTTTGCCGTTTTACCGTTGCTGGGGTCGAGCACATCGATTACAAAGACCTCGACACTTTACGCGATTTCATCCAAGAAACTGGCAAAATTATTCCTGCTCGTTTAACGGGTACCAAGGCGCACTATCAGCGCCAGCTCGATACGGCCATTAAGCGCGCCCGTTTTTTAGCGCTTTTACCGTACACTGATAACCATAAATAATCGGGGTTTATACTATGCAAGTCATTCTCCTCGAGCGTGTCGTCAATTTAGGCGATCTAGGCGATGTCGTGCGTGTGCGCAACGGCTATGCTCGCAACTATCTCATTCCTCAAAAAATGGCACGCCGTGCCACTCCCGAGGCTCTTAAAGAATTCGAAG
Source organism: Burkholderiaceae bacterium (assembly GCA_035302965.1). Classification (GTDB taxonomy): domain Bacteria; phylum Pseudomonadota; class Gammaproteobacteria; order Burkholderiales; family Burkholderiaceae_B; genus DATGSD01. Next base: position 9,803 of record DATGSD010000229.1, read on the forward strand.
AGCGCCGTGCCGAGCTCGAAAGGCTACAAGCCGAACGCTTAGCCGAAGCGCAAGCACTTGGCGAAAAGCTCGAAGGCTTCACCCTTACAGTGCGCCAAAAAGCGGGTGTCGATGGACGGCTTTTTGGTTCGGTTACTAATATGGACATTGTTAGTGGTCTCGAAGAAGCCGGTTTTGCCGATGTCGAGCGCTCGCAAATCCGAATGGATACTAACGCGATTAAGTCGATCGGCGAGCATCCAGTTCAAATCGCCTTACACCCCGATGTCATCGTCGATATCGCAATTCTAGTCGAGGGCGACGTCGACTAAACTGGGCTTTTCTTTTAAGTGCTTATTAACACTTAATGTCGTTACCCAGAAAAGGCCGGTTTAACCGGCCTTTTGTATTAGTGCCGCATAAGGTATCTAAAAGCCTGGTAAATTACTCTAAAGCCCTTATTAGGCCTTCACCTCAAAGGTAAACATTGTGCAAAGCCAAGAAGTAAAATCGGATACCCAACTCGATTATCTCCGAGTACCCCCTCATTCGATAGAAGCCGAACAGTCGGTTTTGGGTGGCTTATTGCTCGATAACAATGCCTGGGATCGAATTGCCGATGTTCTCGAAGAAGGCGATTTTTACCGCTTCGACCACAAATTAATCTGGCAGCACATTCTGCGTTTAATTAATTTATCACGCCCGGCCGACGTCGTTACCGTGCACGAATCGCTTAGCAATGCCGGCAAAGCCGACGACGTGGGTGGTTTAGCCTATTTAAATGCATTAGCGCATAACACGCCATCAGCTGCTAATATTCGACGCTATGCCGAAATCGTCCGAGAGCGCTCGATTTTGCGTAAATTGGTTTCTGTTGCCGACGAAATTGCAGCGGCGGCATTCGAGCCACAAGGCAAAGAAGCGCGCGAACTTCTCGACCATGCCGAAGGCCTGGTATTTAAAATTGCCCAAGAAGGTGCACGCGGCTCATCAACCTTCCACGAAATCCAGCCGCTTTTAACGAAAGTAGTCGAGCGCATCGATGAGCTTTATCACCGCGAAGGGGGTTCCGATATTACCGGTGTCCCCACGGGCTTTCACGATCTTGATCGCATGACTTCTGGTTTTCAGCCTGGCGATTTAATTGTGGTGGCCGGTCGTCCGTCTATGGGGAAAACCTCACTTTCTATGAACATTGCCGAGCATGTCGCCATCGAGCAAGGCCTGCCCGTTGCGGTGTTTTCTATGGAGATGGGTGCGGTACAGTTGGCTATGCGCATGCTCGGCTCGGTCGGGATGATTGATCAGCACCGTATGCGCACTGGCAAATTAACCGCCGACGATTGGCCACGTCTAACTCATGCCGTCCAAAAAGTGCAAGAAGCGCAAATTTATATCGATGAAACTCCGGGCTTAACCTCAACCGAAGTGCGCGGTCGCGCACGGCGCTTGGCAAGGCAGTGTGGTCAGTTAGGTTTAATTGTTATCGACTATATGCAGCTGATGTCGGCTTCGTCGGCTAGCGCCAACCGCACAGCCGAAATTTCAGAAATTAGCCGCTCTTTAAAAGGCTTGGCAAAAGAACTAAATTGCCCCTTAGTGGCGCTTTCTCAGCTTAACCGTAGCCTCGAGCAGCGTCCAAATAAGCGGCCCATCATGAGCGATTTACGCGAATCGGGTGCTATTGAGCAAGATGCTGATTTAATCTTGTTTATTTACCGAGATGAAGTCTATAACCCCGATTCGCCCGACAAGGGTACTGCCGAAATTATTATCGGTAAGCAACGTAACGGTCCAATCGGTACGGTTCGTCTAACTTTCCAAGGGGCGAGCACACGCTTTCTTAACTACACGGCCATGGGTAATTAACAGCCTAATAAAAATGATGGTGTAGTAAAAAACGCCTGTACTTAAGGCATGAGTTTTTAGCTTAGCTGAATTGCCAGTTCGGCTGCAGCCAATAAGCTTGCCGAGTCGGCAATACCTTGGCCGGCAATGTCAAAGGCTGTGCCATGATCAACACTTGTGCGAATAAACGGCAAGCCCACGGTTACGTTAACTCCTTCTTCCAAGCCTAAAAGCTTTATCGGAATTAGGCCTTGGTCGTGATATTGCGCCACAACAATGTCAAATTCGCCCTTGCGTGCACGCATAAAAATGGTGTCTCCGGGCCATGGGCCTGTCACGTTTAAACCCTCAGACTGAGCTTGGCTAATTGCTGGAGAAATAATTGTTTGTTCTTCGTCGCCAAATCGGCCGCCTTCACCAGCATGGGGGTTTAAGCCGGCAACTGCGATTCGCGGGGCTTCAAT
>DATGSD010000230.1:0-5578 GCA_035302965.1 Burkholderiaceae bacterium
CTTTGTTTACGAGACGGCCTTTGTTGCCAAGCAAAGGTATTGCAGCAGAGTTGTCTAAACCCAGAGGCCAATTAGCCTTTATTTGTTTTACCTAAGCACATCGGCCTGTCAGAGTGAGTGACGACTAGTTTACTCATCGAAATGATCAAAACCGGCTTCGTGTTTATGCAGCTGGGTGCCGTCAGGCAAAATAATACGTAGCTGCGAGCCGCTATCAATTTGCCCAATACGGCTAAGCGAAATATTGTGTTGCTTAGCTATTTGCTGCAGCCGCTCTCGTTGCTTTGGGGCGGCAGTAAAACACAATTGATAGACATCGCCGCCACTTAATAACGCTTTTTGCTGCCAGTTTTTTGCTAAAGAAACCAAGGCCGGATGCAGTGGCAAGCGTTCGTAGTAAAGGCTTGCGCCACAATTGCTAGCCGCTAAAACGTGCTTAAGATCTTGGACTAAGCCGTCGGAAACATCAATAGCCGCATGGGCAAGCCCCGGCAACTGTCGTGCAAAAAGCAGAGGTGGTTCGGGCCGCTCGAGCGCGCCTCGGGTAGCTGCCAACATTTGGGCATCGGCTGGTAAAACCTTGTTTAATAATTGCAAGGCAATATAGGCAGCTCCAAGCTGCCCCGTTAACCAAATATCATCGCCGATTTGCGCAGCGTCGCGGCGTAAGGCCTGTTTAGCAACAAGCTGGCCACAAACCGTAACGGTGATGGCAATTTGCTTGGGGTTACGCGTTGTATCGCCCCCCACTAACGGGCACTGTGCTTGCTCAGCTAAGGCATAAAACCCTTGCGAAAAACCCTCTAGCCAAGCTGGGTCGATGTTTGGCACCGATAAGGCCAGCAAGCAGCCTACTGGCTGCGCACCCATAGCAGCCAAATCCGATAGATTAACCGCTAAGGCTTTATGGCCAAGATGTAATGGATTTGATTCTGGTAAAAAATGCCGCCCTTCAATAAGCGTATCGGTACTAATGGCCAATTGTTGCCCCGCCGCAATCGGTAGCAAGGCACAGTCGTCGCCGCCGCCCAATACATTGGCGGGCACCGGCCGTGAAAAATAACGGTGAATTAAATCGAACTCGGAGTGATGCGGCTTAGCCAAGGGCATACTACCCCAACTTAATGACGCGCGGCAGCTTCAACCTCGAGGGCACGTGTTTGCGCGGCAACACGATCGAGTACGCCATTAACAAATTTAAAGCCGTCGGTGCCGCCAAAGCCTTTTGCTAGCTCGACCGCTTCGTTGATAACGGCGCGGTAAGGCACTTCGATGTGTTTGGTGAGCTCGTAGCTACCAATAAGCAAAATAGCGTGTTCGACGGGAGAAAGCTCTGAAAGAGGCCGATCGATAAAGGGCAAGAATTGCTCGCGTAAAGCCGGAGCTTCGTCGGCAATGCCATACACCAGTGTTTTATACCAATCGATATCGGCCTGTTGGAAACCATCGGTATCGCGAATATGGGCATCAATAACACCGATATCGGTGTTATCACCACCAATTAGCCAAGCATAAATCGCCTGCAAGGCAAATTCGCGGGCACGACGGCGCGCGCCCCGTTGGGGGCGCCGAGAAGGTGAAGCGGAAGGCGATTGACTAGTCTTCGTCAAGGTCATCGTCCTCGTAGTCGTCGTAATCGTCGGGCTCGGGTTCGAGCATAGCGACTAGGTTGGCCATTTCGACCGCCGCTTGCGCACAATCGCGGCCTTTTTCTGCGGCACGTGCTTGCGCTTGCTCTTCGGTGTCGACGGTAAGCACCCCGTTAGCAACCGGTATGCCGGTTTCGAGGGCTACGCGGCTAATGGCGGTGGCGCTTTCGTTGCTAACCACCTCGAAATGGTAGGTTTCGCCACGGATAACTGCACCCAGTGCAATTAAAGCATCGAACTCGAAGGTTTCAGCCATTTGTGCCAGGGTGACGCCGAGTTCGAGGGCACCAGGAACGGTAACCACCATAACATCGCGTTCGTCGACGCCTAGCGTGGCCAAAGCCGATAAACAGGCTTCGAGCTCGGTTAGACCGATGGCCTCGTTAAAACGCGCACGAACAATACCAATGTGCAAACCTTCACCGTTGAGATCGGGCGTTAAAGTGTAGGGGTTCATGACAAATCCTCTAGGCGTTGGATGGGGGCTCGCTTTCGTAACCCGTAATCGTCAGTGAAAAACCAGCCATGCTGGGCATTTTACGTGGGCGCGCCAATAAGCGGGCTTGCCCGACATTAAGATCGCGCAAGATTTGAGCACCAATTCCGTAAGTGCGCAAGTCGTAACTGCTGTCGGAACCGGCTGGCGCATTGCTAGGCGTTTCCCAGGCCTCGAAAGAGGCGAATAAGTCGTCGGTTGCGCCATCGCAATTTAACATGACTAGCACCCCACTAGGTGCTTGGCGAATCATATTCATGGCGGCATCGATCGTCCAGCTATGGGCGCTGCGATCGGCCGACAAAATATCGAGTACGGTGGTGGGCTCGTGGACCCGCACTAGGGTTTCGGTTTCAGGGCTAACCGTGCCATGAACCAAGGCCACATGAGGTGCGCCTGAAGCCAAATCGCGATAAGCAATGGCTTTAAAGCGACCCCACGGTGTTTGCATTTGACGGGTTGCGACCCGCTCGACCATAGACTCGTGTTCGCTGCGGTACTGGATAAGGTCGGCAATGGTACCGATTTTTAAATCGTGCTGTTTGGCAAATTCGACCAAATCGGGCAAACGTGCCATCGTGCCATCGGGTTTAAGGATTTCACAAATAACCGCTGCCGGTGTTAGGCCTGCTAACTCGGTAAGATCGCAGCCAGCTTCGGTATGCCCGGCACGCACTAATACGCCTCCGGGCACGGCTCGAACCGGAAAAATATGACCGGGCTGTACCAAGTCGGATGGTTTAGCGTCGCGCGCTACGGCCACCTGAATGGTGCGAGCACGATCGGCAGCCGAAATGCCAGTTTCAACCCCAGTAGCGGCTTCGATTGAGGTTGTAAAATTCGTGCCAAACCGAGCGTTGTTGCGGGCCGCCATTAACGGCAGGTCGAGCTGGCGACAACGCTCTTCGGTTAAGGTTAAACACACTAGGCCGCGTGCATGCGTCACCATAAAGTTAATCGCTTCAGGGGTGACAAACTGAGCAGCTAAAACAAGGTCACCCTCGTTTTCGCGGTCTTCTTCATCGACCAAAATAACCATGCGCCCGTTGCGCAACTCGGCGATAATTTCGGGAACGCTGGCAATGGCATTTGCGTAAGAAGCGTGTGTTTGCTCGGTTTGGGTGTTGCTCATAACTTTAGGCTCTGTAATAGTTAAGCTATTTTAACGACTAAACCATCACTGTATCGCATGGCGTGCTAACTGTGGTTTCTTAAATAGTATGCTAAGCAAAAACTTGACAAAACGAAACGTTTAATGACATCTGAAGACGCCTCTCGCAGCCGCCCGCAAACCCGACGCGGCATCCAATCGATAGAAACGGGGTTTGCCTTGTTGCAAGCCTTGGTCGAGGCAGCTGTTGCCCTACCCTTGGGCGAACTCGCACGCCTAGCTGGTATGAGTTCAGCGAAGGCCCACCCTTATTTGGTTAGTTTTTTACGCACCGGCGTTGTGCGCCAAGATCCTAGCACAGGCCACTACGAGCTTGGACCTTTTGCTCTACAAATGGGCTTGGTAAGCTTGCAACGCCTAGAGCCAGTGCGGTTAGCGCACCCCATTGCCAAACAATTAGCCAGCGAAATTGGCCACACCATCGGCATTGCTATTTTAGGTTCGCATGGCCCAACAATTTTACATATTTGTGAAGGCCACCACCCCGTGCATATTAATATGCGTCAGGGTACGGTGCTGTCAATGCAGCATACAGCAACCGGTAAAGTTTTTTCAGCCTGGTTAGAACCCGCTATTGCTCAGCACTACATAAAGCGCGAACAAGGCGACCTTGCGGTGGTTACACAAGCCGATACACAGCCCCTTAGCCCCGAACAATGGTCCGACGAGCTCGCCGACGTTAAACGCCGCGGCCTGGCCCGAGCCCGAGGCTACCCTTTAGCCGGCATTAATGCGTTTGCTGTGCCTGTACTTAACCATGCGGGCGATATCTTAATGGTGCTAACCTGCCTTGGGCCGTCTAGCCAATTTGACGCCAATTGGACTAGCCCAATTGCCAAGCAGCTAAAGCAAGGTGCCGCTGAGCTCTCAAAAAAACTGGGGTTTCGCCCCGATATTGTTTAAGACAGGCTCTTGGTTTTAAGGCACACCTGCTGCTTTCAAATCACACTTGTGGTTTCAAGACGCATTTGTGGTTTTAGTCGGCTACCACCGCCTGGGCAAACTCGGCCGCAACAAAGGGTTGCAAATCTTGCATGCCTTCACCAACCCCAATCCAATACACAGGTACTGGGCGAACACCCTGTGTGCCAGCTGCTACTGCCGCTAGTGCGCCACCTTTTGCCGTGCCATCAAGCTTGGTAACAATTAAGCCGGTTAATTCGATGGCGGCATCGAACGCTTTGATTTGTGAAATCACGTTTTGGCCGGTGTTGCCATCAACAACCAGTAAAACCTCGTGGGGCGAATTGCCATCGGCTTTATTAATAACCCGACGGATTTTTTTAAGTTCTTCCATAAGGTGCAATTGGGTTGGCAAACGGCCTGCCGTATCGACCATGACGATGTCAGATTCGCGTGCGCGACCCGCGTTTACCGCATCGAACGCAACAGCAGCAGGGTCGCCCCCATCTTGGGCGATAACGGCGACGTTATTGCGCTCGCCCCATTCGATAAGCTGCTCGCGAGCCGCGGCGCGGAAAGTGTCGCCGGCGGCTAGCAAAACCGAACGCCCTTGTTGCTGGAAAGCATGGGCGAGTTTGCCAATAGACGTTGTTTTCCCCGCACCGTTTACACCTGCAATCATGACGACTAAAGGTTTGCCCGCATCGATTGGGAAGGTTTTTTCGAGCACAGCAAGGTGCTGGGTTAAAAGATCGCGCAAAGCCAGTTTTACTTGCTGGGCGTCGTTTAAGCGTTCTTTACGCACCCGAGCCCGCAAATCGCTTAATAGCGATTCGGTTGCCTCGATGCCGGCATCGGCCATAAGTAACGCCATTTCGAGCTCGTCGAACAAGTCTTCATCGACGCTAACGCCAGTAAATAAACCGCCAATGTTCTGGCCAGTGCGGGCCAAGCCGCGCGTTAATCGAGAGAGCCATGACTTTTTTTCTTTGGGTGCGGCTGCCGGCTTAGCTTCGGCTTGAGCTGTGGGCTGATCTTTGTTTGACACCACCAGAGATGGGTCGTTAAGGCTGTCGGTTTTTGGCGTGTCAGCCAGGTTTTCTGCCGCGGCGTCATCGCCCATAGCTGCGTCATCGTCTAACGTGGCTTTGGCACTTTCTGTTAAGTCTTGGGTTTGGTCAGCTGATGTTTTGGAACTTGCAGGTTCTTCGCTTGGGCTAGCTGCTTTTTTGGCGCTTTCTGTTAAATCGTCGCTTGGGCCAGTTGTTATTTTGGAACTTGAACTGAGTTCGTCGCTTGGACTAGCTGTTGGATGTTGCGAGCTTGGCTTGGGCGTAAGCTTTTCTGGTGCGGCCGTTT
>DATGSD010000231.1:0-6372 GCA_035302965.1 Burkholderiaceae bacterium
GGCATCGATCCATCCAAGGCTAATCCACAGTACGCCTAGAGCAGGAGACTACTATGAGCACTCTCAAAGAGGTTACCGTTCCTGACATTGGCGACTTTGACGAAGTCGATGTCATCGAGGTTCTCGTGGCTGAAGGAGATAGCATTAGCCCCGAGCAAGGCCTTATTACGGTCGAATCCGATAAGGCCTCTATGGAGATTCCTGCGCCCGAGGCCGGTGTGGTGCGCTCGGTGCGCGTAAGTGTTGGCGACAAGGTGCAACAGGGTTCGGTGATACTCGAAATCGAGTCCGTCGAAGCGTCCAAATCCGAAGGGTCGGCCGAAGAAGCCCAGCCTAGCCAGCAGCCGGCTGCTGGCGATACCAGCCAAACAACCCAGGCCGATGCTGGCGAAGCCACGTCCCAAGCAGAAACCGTCAGCGTGACCATTCCCGATATTGGCGATTTTGCCGAGGTCGACGTTATCGAGGTTTTGGTCCAAGAGGGCGACCAGGTACAGGCTGAAGATAGCTTAATTACGGTCGAGTCCGATAAGGCGTCAATGGAAATTCCGTCGCCGTATACGGGTACAGTAAGCCGTCTTATGGTTGCCGTAGGCGATAAAGTCAGCCAAGGCACCGAAATCATGCAGTTTACCGTTGTGCCCGATGCTGCAGCCGCTCAACAAGAAAAGGCGGCAGCCCCTGCGCCGGCGGCTAAGCCAGAGCTCGAAGCCGACAAGGCTTCGGCAGACACCTCTAGCGCAACGGCATCCATGGCGTCGCAGCCTGTCGAGCGCCATTCGCCCACGGCCGATATCAAACCCGATGTCACGCCGCGCCGTTTGCCGCATGCTTCGCCCTCAGTTCGCAAATATGCACGCGAACTGGGTGTCGACCTTAATCTTGTCGAAGGTACGGCACGTAAAGGGCGTATTACGTTCGATGATGTTCGCAACTTCGTCAAAAAGGCCATTGCTCGGCCCGACGCCGCTGCTACAGTTGGCGGTGGTCTCGATGTTTTGCCGTGGCCCAAGGTCGACTTTTCGCAGTTTGGCCCAATCGATAGCCAGCCGCTGTCGCGTATCAAGAAAATTTCAGGTGCCAACTTACACCGTAACTGGGTAATGATCCCGCACGTTACAAATAACGACGAAGCCGATGTTACCGAACTCGAAGCACTGCGTGTACAGTTAAATCAAGAGCAGAAAAAAGGTGAGGGCGTACGGGTTACCATGTTGGCTTTCTTAATTAAGGCCGTTGTTTCTGCCTTAAAGAAATTTCCCGAATTCAATGCCTCACTCGATGGCGACAATTTAATACTTAAGCAGTACTACCACATTGGTTTTGCTGCCGACACGCCCAATGGCTTAGTGGTGCCGGTTATTCGCGATGTCGATACCAAGGGTATTTTTGAAATCGCCACCGAAACGGCCGAACTGGCAGCAGCCGCTCGCAGTGGCAAGTTGTCGCCTGCGCAAATGCAGGGTGGCTGCTTCACTATTTCATCGCTGGGCGGCATCGGTGGTACCGATTTCACACCTATTATTAACGCTCCCGAAGTGGCTATTCTTGGGGTCTCACGCTCTAGCCATAAGCCTGTGTGGGATGGCAAAGAATTCATCCCTCGGTTAATGTTGCCCCTTTCATTGTCTTACGATCACCGAGTTATCGACGGTGCTGCCGCGGCTCGCTTTAACGCTTATTTGGCAAGCGTTTTGGCCGATTTCCGTCGCATCGTTCTCTAGAGAGGCAAAACATGAGCACCAAAACGTTAAAAGTCCCTAACATTGGCGACTTCGAAGATGTGGTGGTTATCGAGGTTTTAGTCGAGCCCGGCGATACCATCGAGCCAGAACAAGGTTTAGTCACGGTCGAATCTGACAAAGCCTCTATGGAAATCCCTGCCGAAGTAGGTGGTGTGGTTAAAGAGCTTAAGGTGGCTTTGGGCGACCACGTTGCCGAAGGCGATGCCTTGGTCGAAATTGAGGTCGCAGAAGCTCAAGCCAAGCAGGTCGAAGACGCTAAGCCTGAAGCTGCTAAACCCGAAGCGGCGCAGCCATCAGCTGAAGCAGCACCAGCTCGTCAGGCCGCCGAAGCCCCCGCAGCCTCAACTGGCGCAAGTACGGATGCTAGTAGCGCCGCACCAAGTGCCAACAACGGGCGCTACGATTACGATGTAGTGGTTATTGGCGCTGGGCCTGGTGGGTATTCAGCGGCTTTTCGTGCTGCCGATTTGGGTCTAAACGTGGCGTTAATCGAGCGCTACCCAACCTTGGGTGGCGTTTGTCTTAACGTTGGTTGTATCCCGTCAAAAGCGTTGTTGCATACAGTGGCCCAAACCGAATCGGCTATGGCCTTAAGCGTGCAGGGCATCAGCTTTGCCAAGCCCGAAATCGACCTCGACACCGTCCGTAGTTTTAAAGATGGCGTTGTTGGTAAATTAACCAAAGGTCTAGCCGGCATGGCCAGAGCCCGTAAGGTTACCGTTATTCAGGGTTTGGCTAAGTTTGCTGGCGCACACCAATTAAGCGTTACAGACGACGATGGTGCAGAACAAAGCCTTAGCTTTGCGGCAGCCATTATCGCCGCTGGCAGTCAAGCAATTAAATTGCCATTTTTGCCCGACGATCCGCGTATTGTCGATTCTACCGGTGCGCTTACACTACCTTTCATCCCCGAAAAAATGTTGTTAATTGGGGGCGGTATTATCGGCCTCGAAATGGGCACGGTGTATTCGGGTTTGGGTAGCCGCCTCGATATTGTCGAAATGCAAGATCGGCTAATGCTAGGCCCCGATGCCGACATTGTCCGAATTTGGCAAAAATTTAACGAGCACCGCTTCGACAACGTTTATCTCAATACAAAAACGGTTTCCGCCGAAGCCCGCGACGACGGTATTTGGGTACAGTTTGAGGGCAAAAACGCTCCAAGCGAGCCCCAGCGCTACGATTTGGTTTTACAAGCGGTTGGTCGCTCGCCCAATGGCTTGCATTTGGCTGCCGAGAAGGCGGGAGTCGACGTTGCCGAAAACGGATTTATTAGTGTCGATTCGCAGATGCGCACCAATGTGCCCCATATCTACGCTATTGGCGATATTATTGGCCAACCCATGTTGGCGCATAAAGCCGTTCACGAAGGCCATGTTGCCGCCGAAGCTATTGCCGGCCAGAAAAGCCATTTCGATGCGCGGGTTATCCCGTCGGTGGCCTATACCGACCCTGAGGTCGCTTGGGCTGGCCTTACCGAAACCGAAGCTCGCGAACAAGGGCTTGCCGTTAAAAAAGGTGTGTTTCCGTGGGCCGCTTCCGGACGGGCAATTGCTAATGCTCGCGACGAAGGTATGGTTAAACTGCTTTTCGATGAAGAAACCGGACGCATTGTAGGTGGAAGCATTGTTGGTACCGGTGCTGGTGATTTAATTAGTGAAGTTGCTTTGGCGATCGAAATGGGTGCCGACTCGATCGACATTGCTAAAACCATCCACCCGCATCCAACTTTAGGTGAAACCGTTGGTATGGCTGCTGCAGCCGCCGATGGCGCCTGCACCGACCTTCCTCCTCAACGCCGCTAAACGCTTTTATGACCACCTTGCCACTTACGCAGCACTCTAGCCTTGATCAATGGTTAGAACACCTCGAAACTTTACATCCTTCGGCCATCGATCTTGGGCTAGAGCGCATACGGCAGGTGTATCAGCGCTTAAACCTAAACCCAAAATATTTAACCATTAGCGTTGCCGGCACAAACGGTAAAGGCTCGTCGTGTGCTTTACTAGATGCCATTGTGCGCTCGGCCGGTTACCGTACCGGGGTGTACACCTCGCCCCATTTAATCGACTTCAACGAGCGCATTCGAATCCAAGGCGAAAAGGCTAGCGATAAGGCCATTGTTGAGCAATTCGAGCGTGTCGAAAAAGCGCGTGGCGATGTTTCTCTAACCTACTTCGAATTTGCCACGCTAGCAGCCCTGTGTTTATTCGACCAATCCAACCTTGATGTTGTCATTCTAGAAGCCGGTTTAGGCGGCCGTCTCGATGCTGTCAATATTGTCGATGCTGACGCGGTTTTGTTTACCAGCATCGACCTTGACCACACCGATTGGCTGGGCGATACCCGAGACGACATCGCTTTCGAAAAAGCCCACTTAATGCGCCAAGGCCGACCCGCTATTTGCGCCGACCCTGTGCCGCCTAAATCGTTGCGCGACTACGCCGATAAAGTGGGTGCCGATCTTTGGTTGTTTGGTCGCGACTACAATTACTCAGGCGATCGTTTGCAATGGGCTTATGGGGGGCGCGAGCAACGACGTTCAAGCCTAGCGTATCCGGCCTTGCGGGGGGCTAATCAATTATTGAATGCAGCGGGGGTACTGGCTGTACTCGAATCGCTACATCCGCGTTTGGCTATACCACAACAAGCAGTGCGTATTGGTTTGGCTCAGGTCGAGTTGGCCGGGCGCTTTCAGGTCTTGCCCGGTCAACCGGTTACTGTTCTTGACGTTGCCCACAATTTACATGCCGTAGCGGCCTTACGGCAAAACCTCGATGGCATGGGCAGGCGTTTATTTCCCCACACCCACGCCGTTGTCGGTTTATATAAAGATAAAGCAATTGACGCGATTTTGGCCGAAATCGCTTCCCGAATCGATTACTGGTATTGTGCTAATACCAGTGGGCCGCGCCAATTAAGTGGCGCCGAGCTTGCCCAACATGTACAACAATACGCTAAAATCGACGCCGAATTGGGGCCGGGTGTCGTGCGTAGTTTCGAGTTACCTACCGAAGCATTTAGTGCCGCGCAAGACCGTGCGGCAGTCAATGATAGAATTCTGGTATTTGGATCGTTTACAGTTGTCGGGCCCATCTTGAAACACTTGGGTCGAGCAAGCGGTTAATCATCGCCCTGTTCGTGCTTAAGCAAGTGGGGTTGGCCTAACTATAGGGTGACTCATGAAGCTGTTTTCTCGAAAAGAGTCTAAAAAAGCCTCGGCAGGCCGAGGTAATTCTTCGCGCTCCGACGAGCAAGCACAACTCGATACCTTGCGGGGTCGTGCCAGACGGCGCCTCATTGGGGCTTTGGTTTTGGTCGTGGCCGCTGTGATTGTCGTGCCCCTGCTAATTGGCAACCAGCCCGAGCCCGAGCAAAGCTCGCCCATTGTTGTTCCCACAACCGTGCCACCTATGCCAGACGAGCCTGCACCTGCACCATCCGATCCCGATTTAGTCGCCGTTGGGCCCGAATCGCCCATACCCGACGGGTTTTTTGATGACTCACTTGTCGATGAGCCCACCGACTTACCCGTACCTCCCTTGCCCGAAGACGTCCTTCCCGAGCCGACCGCCGAGCCTGAAAAGCCAACGCCCGCACCCGAAAAACCTAAAGCGAGTCCGCAACCAGAAAAACCAGCCCGTGCTGCCGATGGACGCACCGACGATGGCTCGGTCGCCATTGCCTTGCTCGAAGGCCGCAGCCCAGGCGCTTCACAGCAATCTAATGTCGAAAAAGGTAATTTTGTGCTGCAAATTGCGGCCTACACTAGCTCTGACGACGCAAACGCTAGACGCGATAAACTACGTGCCGAGGGCGTTAGCAATGCCTTTGTCGAACAAGCTAGCCCGGGCGGTAAAACCACGTGGCGTTTACGGGTCGGGCCCTTCCCAACCCGCGAAGCGGCTCAAGCGGCACAAACCCGCTTGCGCGCCTTAGGTTACGAAAACAGCTTTATTTCTTCCAAGTGACCAGTTTCGACTACCTCGTTTTAACGGTTCTAGGTCTGTCGGCCGGCTTAGGGCTGTTTCGAGGCTTAATTAAAGAGGTTTTGTCACTGCTTGCCTATGCGGTGGCTTTTATCGCTGCTATCTGGTGGGCGCCGCGTTTGTCCTCCTGGACTATCACCCTTATCCAAAACGATTTGCTGCGCACAGCGTTGGCCTACGCTTTAGTTTTTATTATTGTTTTATTGTTAATGGGCCTTTTAAATGTGACGCTGGCGGCGGCTATTTCCCGAACGGGTCTTGGGCCCGCCGATCATGGCTTAGGAGCCTTATTTGGTTTTTTACGTGGCTTGTTGCTGGTGTTGGTACTCGTTACTTTAGCCGGCTATACCGAGCTACCTGAAGAGCCCTGGTGGCAAGAAGCACGACTTTCTGGTGCGGCCGTTCGCGCCGTTCAAACGATAAAACATCTGATGCCCGAGACAGCGGCGTCCTGGTTACCCTACTAAATAACGACAAGCTGCGAGCAGGAATTTACAATGTGCGGAATTATCGGGCTGAGTGCGCGCAGCCCTGTTAACCAATTAATTTACGACAGTTTGTTGCTTTTACAGCATCGCGGCCAGGACGCTGCGGGTATTGCAACCACAAAAAACCACTTTTTTTATCGGCATAAAGCT
>DATGSD010000232.1:0-3032 GCA_035302965.1 Burkholderiaceae bacterium
TGATGGCCAATGGGTTACCATGGGCATCCCCTCTACAGGCGCTTACGGCGTTCCTGAAGGAATTGTTTATGGCATGCCGGTAATCACCGAAAACGGTAACTACACCTTGGTCGATAATCTCGAAATTGACGCGTTTTCGCGCGAGCGCATGAACCACACCTTGGCCGAGTTGCTCGAAGAACGCGACGGCGTGCAAGCCCTTCTTAGCTAAACAAAAAGGCTTGCGTTTACCAAGCGCTAAAACGCAAGCTTTGCTTTCTATGACCCGCACTCTTTCTATGACCCGCACTATTAGGCACAACACCACAGACCATCGCTTCGAGTATTCCGAGAAAGGCTTGCTTTGCCGTCTCGATTACCGCCTTGACCCCCCTACCATGCATTTATTACACACCAGGGTGCCAGGAGCGCTTGGCGGGCGGGGCATCGCGGCCGAATTGCTTAAAGCGGCCCTCAAAACAGCGCAGTCGAATAATTGGAAAGTTAAAAGCCACTGCTCGTATATCGACCACTTTTTTAGTAAAAACCCAAGCTATCAATTTTTGCTCGCGTAATTTTCCAAGCCGTCTATACGTCTTCTTTTCTGCCAACTTTCTATTGTCGATCATAGGCGTATTAAAAGCCTTAAATTAGACTACGCGACAAACGCGCGCACCAACTAACCCTATATAAGATGTGCGCAAGCCAGTCTTATATAAGATATAAGACAGTTGATTGGCCTTGCGCCAAACGTTACAATCATTGCTTATTTTCTATCCGCCTTGGCGCAAATTTTTTCTTTTAGCCCATCCCTAAAGGTTTTATATGTTGGAAAATTACCGCAAACATGCTGCCGAACGAGCGGCACTGGGTATTCCGCCGCTGCCCCTAACGGCTCAGCAAACCGCAAGCGTTATCGAACTCTTAAAAAACCCACCAGCCGACCAAAAAGACTATCTTCTCGACTTAATCACTAACCGAGTACCGGCTGGTGTCGATGAAGCCGCCATGGTTAAAGCCTCTTACTTGGCTGCCGTTGCTCATGGCACTGAAGTCTGCCCTTCAATTAGTCGCGCAGAGGCGATTCGCTTACTAGGCACCATGTTAGGCGGTTACAACATTAGCCCGCTCATCGAATTACTTAACGATGAAGGCGAATACGGTTCTTTGGCGGCCGAAGCCCTAAAAGGCACATTATTAATGTTTGATGCCTTCTACGATGTTAAAGACAAAGCCGACAAAGGAAACGCCAACGCAAAAGCCGTCCTACAAAGCTGGGCCGACGGCGAGTGGTTTACTAAACGCCCAGAGGTTCCTGAAAGCATCACTGTTACGGTATTTAAAGTACCCGGCGAAACCAACACCGACGATCTTTCGCCGGCGCCTGATGCCACCACGCGCCCCGACATCCCGCTGCATGCATTGGCCATGCTAAAAAACAAGCGAGACGAGGCCGATTTCGAGCCCGAAGTAGACGGCGTTCGTGGTCCGATTGCCTTTATCGAGTCGCTAAAAGAAAAAGGTCACCCCATCGCTTATGTTGGCGACGTTGTTGGCACCGGCTCATCGCGTAAATCGGCCACTAACTCGGTTTTATGGTTTATTGGCCAAGACATTCCCTACGTTCCGAACAAACGTTTTGGTGGCATCTGCTTAGGCGGAAAAATTGCCCCCATCTTCTACAACACCATGGAAGACTCGGGGGCGCTACCAATCGAACTCGATGTCAGCCAAATGGAAATGGGTGATGTTATCGAAATTCGCCCATACGAAGGTAAAGCACTAAAAAACGGTGAAGTTATTGCCGAGTTCGAACTTAAGTCGGATGTTTTGCTTGATGAAGTCCGGGCTGGCGGACGCATTCCGCTAATTATTGGGCGTGGTTTAACCGCTAAAGCTCGCGAAGCCCTGGGCTTAGAACCCTCTACCCTGTTCCGCCTACCGGCTACCCCTAGCGACTCAGAGCAAGGCTTTAGCTTGGCGCAAAAAATGGTCGGCCGAGCCTGTGGCTTACCCGAAGGCCAAGGCATTCGCCCGGGCACTTATTGCGAACCTCAAATGACTTCGGTCGGTAGCCAAGATACCACCGGTCCCATGACCCGTGACGAACTTAAAGACTTGGCTTGCTTAGGTTTTACGGCCGATCTCGTCATGCAGTCGTTTTGCCACACAGCGGCCTACCCTAAACCCGTCGACGTTAAAACCCACCACACCTTGCCCGATTTCATCAGCACACGCGGCGGTATCTCTTTACGACCCGGCGATGGCGTCATCCACAGCTGGTTAAACCGCATGCTTTTGCCTGACACCGTTGGTACTGGCGGCGACTCGCATACCCGCTTCCCAATTGGCATTTCATTTCCTGCCGGTTCGGGCTTGGTCGCATTTGCTGCGGCAACCGGTGTCATGCCGCTCGATATGCCCGAATCGGTGCTCGTACGCTTTAAGGGTGAAATGCAGCCTGGCGTAACCTTGCGCGATCTGGTTAATGCCATCCCGTATTTCGCCATTAAGCAGGGCTTATTAACCGTCGCCAAACAAGGCAAAGTTAACGTCTTTTCTGGTCGTATTCTCGAAATTGAGGGCCTACCCGACTTAAAAGTCGAACAAGCCTTTGAACTATCCGATGCGTCAGCCGAGCGTTCAGCGGCAGCCTGTACCGTGCGTCTTAATAAAGAGCCAGTCATCGAATTCATGAAAAGCAATATCGTAATGCTGAAGTGGATGATTGCTAATGGCTACGAAGATAAACGCTCGATTGCACGCCGCATCGAAGCCATGGAAGCCTGGTTAAAAGACCCACAATTGCTCGAACCCGATGACAATGCCGAATACGCCGCTGTTATTGAAATCGACCTAGCCGAAATCCACGAGCCGCTGGTGGCCTGCCCCAACGACCCAGACAATGTCAAAACATTATCTGATGTGGCAGGCGACACTATCGACGAAGTCTTTATCGGCAGCTGCATGACAAACATCGGGCATTTCCGAGCAGCATCGAAATTGCTCGAGGGTACACGCGACATCCCCACAAAATTGTGGGTTGCACCTCC
>DATGSD010000233.1:0-2313 GCA_035302965.1 Burkholderiaceae bacterium
TTAGCTTATTAGTGCTATTTCATCACAGTGCTACAATTAGCCGCTTGTCGATTACTAGTACAGAACCCTTTCCATGATGCGTCTCGCTGATCAACTTACGCCCCTTAATGCTTTGTCACCTCTAGATGGTCGTTATGCAAACCGTCTAGCCTCTCTTCGACCTTATTTGTCAGAGGCAGGCTTTATGGCCCACAGGGTAGAGGTAGAAGTTGCGTGGTTAATTGGGCTGTCTGATGCGGGTTTGCCCGAGCTGGCACCGTTATCATCGTCGGCGCGTGAATTCTTAACAAATTTGGTAAGTAATTTTAGTGAGACTGATGTCGCGCAAATTAAGACAATTGAGCGCGAAACTAACCATGATGTAAAAGCGGTAGAGTACTGGCTGAAAGAACAAATAGCTGCTCATGCCGAATTGGCACAAGCTAGCGAGTTTATTCATTTTTCTTGTACTTCTGAAGACATTAATAATACGTCGCATGCGCTAATGCTAAGTCGTGTGCGCGACAACTTCATCCTACCAAAGTTGCAAGCTTTGCACGAACGCTTAACCCAGTTAGCCCATGAGCACGCTAAGCAACCCATGTTGTCGCGCACCCACGGACAGCCAGCTAGCCCAACCACCATGGGTAAAGAATTTGCTAACTTTGCTTATCGTTTAAAGCGAGCCATAAAAGCCATCGAGCAGGCCGATGTTTTAGCTAAGTTAAATGGCGCTACGGGCAATTACAATGCCCACGTCTTTTCTTACCCCGATATTAACTGGCCCGAATTAAGCCGCAAGGTGTTGCAGCAACTGGGTTTAGAGCAAAACCCGTACACAATTCAAATCGAGCCCCACGACTGGATGGCGCAGTTGTTTGACGCGATAGCGCATGCAAATGTTATTTTGCTCGACCTTAATCGCGATATCTGGACTTACATATCGCTTGCTTACTTTAAGCAAAGGCTTAAAGAAGGAGAGGTTGGTTCATCAACCATGCCTCATAAAGTCAACCCTATCGATTTTGAAAACTCGGAAGGCAATATTGGTTTAGCCAACGCTGTTTTGCGCCATCTTTCCGAAAAATTGCCTGTCTCGCGTTTACAACGCGATTTATCTGACTCAACCGTTTTACGTAACCTTGGCGTGGCCTTAGGTTACTGTGGCGTCGCCTGGGATTCTTGCTTTCGTGGTCTCGAAAAAATCGAGTTAAATGCGTCAGCTATCGATGCCGATATCGACAACTGCTGGGAAATTCTAGCCGAACCCGTACAAACCGTTATGCGCCGCTACGGTTTGCCCGAGCCTTACGAACAGCTAAAAACACTAACCCGTGGTAAAGGCATAACCCCAGAGCGCTTAAAACAGTTTATCCAGCAGCTCGATCTTCCTGAAAATGAGAAACAGCGTTTGCTAACGCTAACGCCGCGCAGCTATATTGGCCTGGCGGCTACCTTAGCGAAAGCCGTTTAATATTTATTTGCTTCGCTTACTTAATAAATAGGCGTACGGGTAAGGGCAATTAATAGCTCGTTCAGGGCTTGCGCCACAGCGCTGTCGTCGTCGAGTTCTTGAATAGCCTGGGTTAAGGTGCTTTCAAGCGTTTGATAAATACTGGTTTGTTCTGACCGTGCTAACGATTGCGTGTCGTTGGCAAAGGTTGCTGCAAATGTGTCGGCAAGCCCAGTTAGGTCGGCAAAGTTTATTTCTTGTTGTTGGTATTGTTGCGCAATTTTTTGGGCACGCGACCAGTACTGTTGTGTAAGCTGATGCATGGACTGTCTCCTAACGGTGGAAGCGGGTTGCTGCTTGTGAAGACGCGATAGAGCCGCAACGGCAGGGTGTTTTATTTGTTGTTTCTGGTTCGGGCGTTTAGCGGCTAAGTGCCCGAGGTTTGTTAATTGCTTAAAAACTTAATAATTAAAACGTAGCAAACCCACTTGCTAAGGATACTGCTTTCTTTGCTGTTCGTGAAGCGCCCAAGATAGATTAGTCCATCCGTAATCAACAGTCTGTTTTGTTAAGCAAAAAGACGGCACGATACGAAACGTTTATTGTTTCCTATCGGAGCACGTCATGGTTTTTAAAAAAACCACCTACGCGACCTTTGCATTTTTATTGCTAGTTCTTAGTGGTTGCAGTTCCTGGACAAATGGTTTGTCGTTGAACGCTTTTTCGCGCTCACAGCCAAAGCCTGATCAATTTAGCTTCGCCTGGCAACTCTCCGGCGACCGTTTAGTTGGGCCATTACAGGTTTTTGACAATGGTCATAAAACTTGGCTGCAATTTGCACCCGAACAAGCGATTCCTGCCATCTTTGCGCAAAGTGAAAC
>DATGSD010000234.1:0-2574 GCA_035302965.1 Burkholderiaceae bacterium
CGAACGGGCGTGAATGTAGTCGGCCGTGGCTAATAGCGCTACCGAAAGCGCTTGCTGCTGTTCGCGCAGCCAGAAAATACGATGCACACAAAAGCTGTACGAAAAATAAATGAGGCCGCCCACGAAAGAATAGCTGATGTAGTGCAGCAGCTCTTGCGTTTGCAGTGTGGTGCGCATGGTTAAGGTCATTAACAACAGGCAAGCAAAAGCCATCAGGCCGCCTTGTTTGCCGTAAACCGTAAGCAAGGAAAAGAAAAACGCGAGCGCGGGTATAACAAACCAGAATAAGATGTCGTGGTTGGTTGCGTAGCCGGTAATGGCAACGGTTAAAGTCCCCAAGGCCACGGCGCCTAACATGGTGTTGGTACTATGGCGCCGGCTGTCGCGGGGTTGGTCGATAATGGCGACACAGGCGGCGCCGAACGCAGCTACCATGCCCATGCTGAAATTATTAAATACCCAGCCAAACAAAAGGGCGGGTAATAAAACCCCTCCGGCCTGACGCAACCCACTAAAAAAATAATGGCTGAAAATAAATTGCTGAATTAAATCTGAGCGTTGACTCATGCTGACAATTGCACCAAGAGGCGGCTGGGTGAAAGCGATGCGCTGGTTTTAACAAAGTGTTTATAGCACGACAAACGTAAAAACCCAGTTTTAACCTAGCCTGCTAGGGTGTTAACCGATTGCTATAAATGCTGCAACGCACTATAATAAACCGCCGCCGTATGTTACCGTGTACGGCGTTTCAAGGCACTATCTTTAGGCTTATCAGTCTCTTTATGGGCCTCTTTAATTGCTTTTGGCCGCGCCACAAGCGTTTGTTGCCAAAGCATTCCGTTTCTACCAGTCGCACATTAGGTGCGCGTGTGTAATATTTCGGCGGGTAAACGTCGTTGCGGTTAGGTGCTTGGGTGGCATACTCCTGTGGGGTATAAAGCGCCAGGTCATCTCTCAGTATTCGGCCTAGCCCGGGCTTAGCGGCCAGTCGGGGTATTAGCACAGGCTACGAAAGGAATTTTCATCATGGAACTCAACGGTGCCGATATCGTCGTTCGGTGTTTGGCCGAAGAAGGTGTTGAACACGTCTTTGGTTATCCGGGCGGAGCAGTCCTTTACATCTACGACGCTATCTTCAATCAAGATAATTTCCGACATATTTTAGTCCGACACGAGCAAGCGGCTGTGCACGCCGCCGATGCGTATTCGCGTTCATCGAACAAGGTGGGTGTGGCCCTGGTTACCAGCGGCCCCGGTTTAACCAATGCGGTTACCGGCATTGCTACCGCCTATATGGATTCCATCCCCATGGTTATTATTAGTGGCCAAGTGCCCACTACAGCCATTGGCGAAGATGCCTTCCAAGAATGCGATGCAGTAGGCATTACACGCCCTTGTGTCAAACATAATTTTTTAGTACGCGATATTAAAGACCTAGCCGAAACCATGCGGCGGGCATTTTATATTGCAAAAACGGGTCGGCCGGGGCCGGTTTTGGTCGATATCCCAAAAGATATTACCGTTACTAAATACAAATATACGCCGCCCAAGGGCGAAGTTAAAATGCGCTCGTATGCGCCGGTTTTAAAAGGGCACCAAGGCCAAATTAAAAAAGCCGTTAAGTTGCTGCTTTCTGCCGAGCGTCCCATGATTTATTCTGGGGGCGGGGCTATTTTGGCCGATGCGGCTCAGCCTTTGCGCCAGTTGGTCGAGCTTACCGGTGCGCCAATTACCAACACCTTAATGGGTTTGGGGGCTTATCCGGCATCGGGTAAAAACTTTGTGGGTATGCCCGGCATGCATGGCACTTTCGAAGCCAATATGGCCATGCAAAACTGCGATGTGCTGGTTGCCGTGGGCGCCCGCTTCGACGACCGCGTTATTGGCAACCCCAAGCATTTTGCGCAAAACCAACGCAAAATTATTCATATCGATATCGATCCATCGGTAATTGCTAAGCGGGTCCAAGTCGATATTCCAATTGTGGGCAACGTTAAATCGGTACTCGAAGAATTAAACACTTTATATCGCCAAGCCAGTGTCGAAAGCCCGCCCAATACGGCAGCGCTCGATCGCTGGTGGGAGCAAATCAACGATTGGCGTGCGCGTCAGTGTCTCGATTACAGCCCATCCGATACGGTCATTAAGCCGCAATCGGTTGTCGAAGCGCTTTGGCGGGTAACTAAGGGCGATGCCTTTGTTACCTCCGACGTTGGCCAGCACCAAATGTGGGCCGCTCAGTACTATGGTTTCGACAAGCCCCGTCGCTGGATCAACTCCGGCGGCCTTGGCACCATGGGCGTAGGTTTGCCCTACGCCATGGGGGTACAAATGGCTAACCCGGGCAGCGATGTTGCTGTTATTACGGGCGAAGGCTCTATTCAAATGAATATTCAAGAGCTTTCCACCTGTAAGCAATATCATTTATCGCCCAAAATTATTTGTTTAAATAACCGCTACCTTGGTATGGTTCGCCAATGGCAAGAAATCGATTACGGTTCGCGCTATTCCGAATCGTACGTCGATGCCTTACCCGACTTCGTCAAATTAGCCGAAAGCTACGGCCACGTTGGT
>DATGSD010000235.1:0-6616 GCA_035302965.1 Burkholderiaceae bacterium
AAGCATTCTGATAGAAATCACGCTTATCCGCGTACAGTTTACGGCTACCGATAGCGTCTAGCTTGCTTAACAATAAGTACAAAGCAGCAACAACCTAGCCGGTAAGCAAAGCCAATTAACTTAGCCCGAATGGATAGTCGGCATTTGTAGGCTGTTTAGCTCGTACAAAAACTGCGATTGCATTGTGTATAGCCGTTCCATTTGCTTTCGAGCTTCTTTGTGTTTGTCGTGTTTAACCAGCGACACAATATGCGCGGCTGCTGCATGAATATCTTCGTGCAACATAACAATTTGATCAAAGCCCACTTGGTTGGCCACCGTGGTTTCTCGCTTGGCCCAATGCAACCATTCACCGAAGGCGCATTGGTCAATGTCTAAATCGAGCGAAACCTCATCATCTTGATTGAAATCGGCCACAAACTCTTCGATGCGGCTGAGCCACAAACGATGGTGTAACGACACAGCAGCAATAGAAGGCTCAACCGACGCTTGCACTGGGCGTTGCCCCAAATACACGTGATGGCCCGCAAAGAAATTGTCGAGCCAATCTGAAACCTCAGTAACTGGCATTGGTGGGCTGACACTAAAGCCCTGAATGGTTGAACACCCTAAACTTAATAAGGCCTCGCCCTGCGCTATCGACTCGACCCCTTCTGCAATAAGATCGAGCTGAAATGCCCGTGCCAAGCGAATAACACTTTCTATAAGCGATAAATCGCTGCGGCTGGTAAACATATTTTGCACAAAGCTTTGATCAATTTTTAGCGTCGATACCGGTAAATGGCGTAACAACGCTAGCGATGAATAACCCGTGCCAAAATCGTCTAAGGCCAGACGGAAACCAAGATCACGAACGCGTTGTAAGGTTTCGTGGGCATCGCTAAGGCTGCGGATCGCACTGCTCTCTAAAACTTCAAATTCGATGGTGCGCGCGTGTAGCGTGGGAAACTCGTTAAGTAAGGTTTTTAAATGCTCAACAAACTGCTGGTCGCCAATGGTTGAGGCACTAATGTTAATGCTTAACGAGCCCACCAAAACCGCATTTTCGCGCCATTGACTAAGCTGATAAAACGCCTGACGAACCACCCATAAATCGATGGCGGTTGCAACACCAGCCTCAATGGCGGCGGGTAGAAAGCGGGCGGGTTCTAGTAAACCTCGTTCAGCGTGTTGCCAACGCAACAAGGCCTCAAAGCCAACAACGGCGCGGGTCCGCAAATCGAGCTGGGGTTGGTAATACAAGATAAAATCGTTGTTATCAATGGCCTCAATAACCGCTTCTTTACTTCGAATAAGCGCTTGGTGCGCCTCATCAGCTTCGGGGTCATACAAAATGTAGCGGTTACGCCCTTGCTGTTTGGCTTGGTACATGGCGTAGTCGGCATTACGCAGCAATTGCTCAACTTCCGACTGATCGCTTGGGTACAGCGTAATCCCCATGCTGCCCGATACACCAACGGTGTGGCCATTACTAAGATGAACTGGCAGCGCTACGGCTTCAAGAATACGTTGTGCAATGTCTTCGTATTCGGCTTCTTTTTTTAAGCCAGCTAATAACAAAACGAATTCATCGCCGCCCAATCGGGCTGCTGTATCGCCACCGCGCACGCCCTCCTGGAGGCGACGTGCAATTACCCGCAATAGCTCGTCGCCAGCTTCATGTCCGTGCGCATCGTTGACTTCTTTAAAATGGTCAAGATCCATAAAACAAACGGCTAAACTCGTGCCATCGCGCTTCGAGCGGCCTACTTCTACGTGTAAGCGGTCTTGTAATAAGGTGCGGTTGGGTAAGCGGGTTAGCGGGTCGAAATGGGCTAATAGCTCGAGCCGCTCTTGGTGACTGCGTAACTCGGTAATGTCATCAAATACATTGATGTAATGGCTAATACTGCCGTCTTCATCGTGCACCACACTAATATTGCTTAAAGCGGCAAACAACTCGCCCTGCTTTGTGCGGTTCCAAAATTCACCATGCCAATAACCACGAGTATCGAGTGCCTGGAATAAAGAATCGTAGAAAGTTTGATCGTGACGCCCCGACGAAAGCAATTCGGGGGTTGTACCCAAGGCTTCTTCACGGCTGTAGCCGGTAATTTTTGTGAACGCAGGGTTAACGTCAATAATCCGCCGATCAGCATCATAAATTGCCACCCCTTCAATGGTGCTCGACATAACACTAGCCGCTAGTTTTAGTTGGCTTTCAACTTCTTTCTCGTGGCTAATGTCTTCTTTAATACCTAGGTAGCTTGTTATGGCACCGTCCTCGTCTGTTAGCGGCGAAATTAACGCGCGCTCAACATACACCGAACCATCTTTGCGCCGATTTTGAAACTCGCCGCGCCAGGTGTTTCCTTGACTAATCGTTTGCCAGAGCTCTTTATAAACCGAATGTGGTGTCAGGCCAGAAGAAAATATGCTGGCATTCTTGCCAAGTAACTCGTTGGCCGAGTAGCCAGTTGAGCTAATACTTTCGGGGTTGGCATAAACAATTCGCCCTTGCGTGTCGGTAATTAAAACACTTGATGGGCTTTGCTCAATCGCTTGTGAAAGGGTTCGGATGCGCTGCTCGCTTTCGCGTGATGCGGTTATATCGGTTAGTACCCCCACGTAAAATAAATGTTCAGGATCAAGTGGATGCGGTACTACGCTAATTGTTAAACGTAAAATTAATAGTCGGCCATCTTTGCGCCGTTCTGTAATAACCTTTTGCCACACCCCGTGCTCTCGAAGCTCGGTCGTTAATTCGTTATACAAGGCTTCATCGCGAAAACTACTTACCCAGGTTGCTGGCTGTCGACCTAAAACATCTTGCTTGTCGTAACCTGTAATCGTTTCAAAGGCCGGGTTAATCGCGATAATTTCCATCGACGGATCGGTGATGGCAATCCCATCGCTGCTATAGGTAAAGACACTGGCCAGCTGTGCTGTTTGCTCAAACAGCTGTTTTTGATCGCGCAATAAGGTGTAAACTCGCCGCGTTAAATAGCCAGTTAACAACAGCATTAAAACCATTAGTAAAGCGGCTGTTAGTAATAACTGATGCGTAGAATGGCGCCAGTCATACAGCACGGCCTTAACCGGTGCTTGCGAAAAAACAAACCACGGATACACTTTAGACGGTTGATACGCCACAAGATCACCGTCAAGTTGGCCCTTATAAGCGGCAGCACGGGCGTTTGCTTCGGGTAAACGCTTGTATTCGAGCGCTGTTAAAGGCGGGGTTGCACTCGAAAACAAGCTAAACCCATCGTCTAAATAAGCACCCGTATCTAGGCCATCAACTGTAATGGCGCCCACACCAAAACGCACAAAATAATCACTATTAACGGCTGCCACAATGTTGATGCGCGGCTTATTCGATAACGTCATGGCAACCGGAAAAAACGTGCTATCACTTTCATCTCGTTGCGATGCATTAACCAAAGGCATGCCATCGGCAAAGTCGCGGCCTTGCCACGCTGAACCAAACAACAAAACCCCAGGTGTGCCATGGGCGTTAATTGGTAAAAATTGGCGCAGGCTAATCGACCCACCAATATTAGGTGTATGGGTGCTATACACAACAAGCCCATTGTCATCGAGTACTGATAACGATCGGATATAGACCAGCTTAGACAAAATATCATTTAGCGGCCTTTTTAATTGCTCGAGTGCTTCTGAATCTAGCGCTGGGTGTTCAGACTGGGAGCTACTAAGCACATCATTATGGCCATAGATAGGCGGAGCATCGGCAAACGGCAGGGCCAACAAATGCTGCTGCAATAAATTAAAACTTTGGCTTAGGTGAATTTCGGCATTTTGCGCTTGCGAAACCAATTGCGTTTGGTTGGCCTGCAAAACGGTTGCGCGCATTCGTCGCACTTCGAACGTTAACGATAAGGCTACCACCACCACAATTAATAGCTGTAAGCCGATTAATAGCGCAACAGCTGGGCAAACCATATTTCTTGTGTTTTTCTTCATAGTAGCTTTATACGCAAACCAACAAAATTGCGCTAGTCAAGAACAACAGCCGAATCAAGCTGGTGTTTCTTGGCGGCTTTAAGCAAGCGCCCGTCGGTTTTAATAGCGTCAACAAAGCGTTGTACCCGTTCGTGCCAAATGTCATCGCCAGGGGCCATAGCCCAAGCGTAATACAATAAATGGTAGGGCTCGTCAGGTACTACCAAACGCGCCCAATCGGTTAGTTCGAGCATGCGGCGCGTGTAGGGGAAATCGGTCATAAACACATCGGCTCGGCCTGAGAGCACGTCTTGTTCGCGTGCCTGGGGCGTGCGGCCTAGTAACAATTGTGCGTTTTCTAGGCGTTCGCGCATCAATAGTTCGTGGAAAGAGCCCTCAGCAACGCTAACAACAACATCGCTTTGGTCGATGTCTTGCCACGTTTGAATTTTTTTATTGGTTTTAGTTGTGATCCCTAAAACATCGCTATATAAATGTGGCGTGGTAAATCGCAGGATCTCTTGGCGCTCTGGGGTAATTCCGACCGCAAACATCGAAATATCGCAGCGGTCGTTAAGTAAATCGTCGGCCAAAGTACCAAATGAACTGTTGACAAAAGAAACATGAACGCCCAGTTCGCGGCCCAGCTCGCGGGCTAAGTCGACATCAAGGCCAGATAAATCGAAGGTACGCGGGTCGCGATAAGAAATGCTGTAATAATCGGGCCAAATACAAACCCGTAGCTGTGATTGGGCATAAATAGCGTCTAACCGATGCGGCGACAATGACGATTTTTGTGCCGAACTTGCCGTGGCTAATGTTACTGCCGACGAAAACCATGTGTCGTGGGCCTGGGCCGTAGACATTACAAGCCCCAAAAGTGAAGCTACACCAAACACGAAATGGCGAAACCTCTTGCCCATAACACCTCCCTTTAACCGTGGCACCAAACAAGTAAATGTAACGACTACCTAACTTAAACGGTTGCTTATAACAGCCACTTGCTCTTGGAAGCCTGCTAATAGCAGCCACTTCATGCTAAAGCCGCATCAACAATCGCTTTTGCATGAAGACGTGTCGTGTCGAATAGTGGTAAATCTGTATTGCTGTCGGCCAACATGATGGGTAATTCGGTACAAGCAAGCACCACGCCCTTTGCACCACGAGACGCTAAACGATTAATTAACTGTGTTAACGCTGCGGTATGTTCGGCACTAAACCCGCCTTGTTGCGCACCCTCTCGTATCCAGCTATCGACGGCTTGTTGCTCGGCGGAGTTTGGCCACAACACATCGCAACCCACAGCTTGCGCAAAGCGCTCGTCAAACAAACCGGCCGCTCGGGTGCGTTGCGTACTTAAGATCGCAACGCTAGGTAGCTTGGCTGCGTTTAATGCCTGAGCCAGCGCATCGCGAATATCAATTAAAGGTAGTGTTGTGGCATGGCTGACGACATCAGCAAACACATGGGCGGTATTAGCACATAAGGCAATTAGCTGAGCCCCACCACGCTGTAGGCGGCTAGCCGCGTCGCATAAAATATCAACCTCTGTTGCTAGCTGTCCTTGCTGCTCGGCCGCTACAATTTCACCAAAATCGACGCTATACAATAGTATTTTTGCACTGTGAAGGCCACCCAAGCGCGCCGCTACCGCCTCATTAATAAAACGGTAATAGTCTATGGTTGATAACCATGTTGTACCGCCAATTAAACCAATTACCTGCATTAAGCGGCCTCGATAAAACGTAATAAAACGCCGCAGGCATCGCTAGGCGCAACAAAAACACCAGCGTCTTTTTCGTAGGTTTTAACCTGGCGGCGCGCCAGCACCTCACGTAAACGCGTCATATCTTGAACAACAACGCTTAGCGCGGTGTGGCATTGTTCGGCATCAGAGGTTTCTAGGGGGATGCCGCTATATGTTTGAGCCACTAAAGAATTCGGTAAAACCGATAAGCTTAGCCGGTTAACCTTATAAATTAAGCGACCATCAGCATCAGGTTCAGGCCGCTGGCCATACACTTTTTCAAGGTAGTTACGCCCAAACTCAATCTCATCGTCGGGCACAAACAAACTAATATCACTCCAGAACAAAGCCGTATTTTCGTGGGTACACCAGTCGTCGCGCAAATAATGCGAAAAATCGTAAATTTGTGCCGCACCAAACGAATAACGCCAATCGTGTTGCGACGGTTGCGCAACCCGAAAATGAATGGTGTCAACCCGATCGGTTTCGGGGTCGTCAAAACGCGTTTTAACTTCGAAAACAGGGTCGCACGGTATGCCCGCATCAACCCACTCTTGTTGAATTTTATCGACGTCGCTTGGGCTATGAACCAGCAATGCCAAGCCTTGTGACCCACCCAACAAGGTTTTTAATGCCGGCCAGGCGTGATCGCGGTCGCAATAAGCAAGCTCAATCATATTGGTGGTTTGCGGCGACTGCGGCGTTAGCATAACCAGGTGATTGCCACCTGCGCCGCCTGTACTTCCACCTCCCATTGGATCGTTAGACCGAAAAGGTGACACGGTAAAACCCAGTCGCTGGTACGCTTTTCGGGCAGCCGAGGGATTATTAACCTTTAATATGTGATGATCAAGGTCGATTAGACTACGAGCAGCTTTAGTATTCATAAAAGCAATCATTCTCATCGTTAAAATAACGTTGCCATCA
>DATGSD010000236.1:0-5181 GCA_035302965.1 Burkholderiaceae bacterium
ATACGGCTGCTGCAGTTATGTTAATGGAGCCTGTTTAATACAATTACAAATAACTTGCGGTGTGTTCAGATTAGCCGGATGTTTCACGTGAAACATCCGGTGTTTTTTGCTTTATTACTTTTATTTGTTTTGCTCGTTTTCTTTGATTTGTTTGATGCTCGCCGCCGAAACAGGATAATAAGGGTTGCCGTAATCATCCATGGTTTCGAAATGGTTGTACGGTGCTAAGTTAAATAACTCAACGGTTTTTCCAGCGTCCTTTAATGCTTGTGCAAATTCGCCGGTTTGTCTTTTAAATTCGTCAGTTTCTAAATCGCCGACGGCTAAAATTATTGGGGTGTTTATCTTGTCTATGTGGCGAATTGTGCTTAATTGGTCTTCAATTTCGTCGGTGAACGGCACATAAGACGAACGAGCCGATAAGCGCACAGGTTTTAAATCGTACATACCTGAAATTAAAGTCGCACCCTTGATAACGTCCTTGGGTAGATCAAATTCCTCCCAGTCTGTAATTAAGGTGACGCCGCCTAAGTGCCCACCTGATGAATGACCCGATACATATAGCTTGTCGCGGTCGACGCCGATCTCGTCAGCTTGATTGTAAATAGTTGCAATCGCGTGCCGTATCTGCGATATCATTCCGTCTAAGCCAACGTCTTGTACTGGACTGAAATCAAGGGCAATATAACTAATGTCATTGTCCAAGAATAAAGGTGCCGGAAAATGATAACTTTCAGCATTGCCTGCTCGCCATGCACCTCCATGTATATAAATCATCGCGGGCGCGTTATCAACATCGGCGCGGTATAAATCGAAGGATTGAACGGGATGATTGGGGTCTCCCGTTTCATATTCATGACGCTCTGGTTCTCCGAGTCGATCGCGAGTCCACTCGCTGCGCAGGTCGTAACGTTCTAATATTTGTTTAATGTTTGGAGCCCACTCAGCTTGGTTGTAATTTCGATCGAGTTGTTCTTGAGTGTAATCCCGGTAAACGGTGTCTCCTAGCGCGTTTGTTACTGCGCCTAAGCTAACAGATAGACCAATAAACATCCACGCAAATGAAGGAAGATTTAGTAAATTCTGTGCCATAACTTTCCTCCAATGATAAAAGTTATTTTTAGTTGTATGCGGCCGGTTGGTTTTTTCTGATTGTACTGTGGGTACTTTACATGACAAACAGGTGACGTCGTTATAGTGTTCTATGCTGCTTTGCTAATTCCAGGGCTTAAGCAATATCGTATGCATTGTTTCACGTGAAACAGCATTACCGTCCACGTTATAATTAGTTTTTTACACCTTATTGTTGGCTCTTTCTATGATATACCCTGATAACTTCGATGTTATTGTTGTCGGAGGTGGCCATGCTGGCACCGAAGCGGCTTTGGCGTCAGCACGTGTTGGCGCCAAAACTTTGCTATTGACCCACAATATAGACACCCTAGGGCAAATGTCATGCAACCCGTCTATTGGCGGAATTGGAAAAGGGCATTTGGTAAAAGAAATTGATGCTCTTGGTGGTGCGATGGCTTTGGCTGTTGACCACGCCGGAATTCAATTTCGTGTTCTTAATCGATCTAAAGGGCCTGCGGTACGAGCTACACGCGCTCAAGCTGACCGTTCTTTATACAGAGCGGCAATCCGGCAAACAATTCAAAACCAAGAAAACTTAACTGTTTTTCAACAGTCGGTTGAAGATCTTATATTAAAAGGTGACCAAGTAGTCGGTGCAAAAACCAAAATAGGTATCGATTTTTACGGTAAAACGGTTGTATTAACAGCTGGCACTTTTTTAGATGGAAGAATCCATGTTGGTCTCGAAAATTACTCCGCAGGTCGAGCCGGAGACCCTTCAGCAGAAGGCTTGGCCGCACGTTTAGCCGAACTAAACCTACCCAGAGGTCGTTTAAAGACCGGTACGCCACCTCGGCTAGATGGGAGAACTATCGATTTCTCTAAAACGCAAGAGCAGCCCGGAGACCGAGATCCTAGCCCGGTATTTTCTTATATGGGCACGGAAGAAATGCATCCCGAACAGCGTTCGTGTTGGATGACGGCTACAAATGAGAAAAGCCATGAAATCATTCGCTCGGGTTTAGATCGCTCGCCTATGTATAGTGATGCGCCCCAAATTGAAGGGGCGGGGCCAAGGTATTGCCCGTCTATCGAAGACAAAATTCATCGATTTGCCGATAAGAACAGTCATCAAATATTTCTTGAGCCAGAAGGCTTAACCACCAACGAGATCTATCCAAACGGGATTTCGACGAGTTTGCCGTTCGATGTACAACTCGATTTAGTACATAGTATTAATGGCTTAGAAAATGCCGTAATTACACGACCTGGTTATGCGATTGAGTACGACTATTTTGATCCCAGACATTTAAAGTCGTCGTTAGAAACTCGTGCAATTAGAAAACTTTATTTCGCCGGACAAATTAATGGCACAACGGGCTACGAAGAAGCAGCCGCACAAGGTTTATTAGCCGGACTCAATGCCGCTCGACAATCGAAAGGCCTAGAGCCATGGACGCCCGCAAGGCACGAGGCTTACCTAGGCGTGTTAATTGATGATTTAGTTACACGAGGCGTTACCGAACCTTATCGCATGTTCACATCAAGGGCTGAATATCGTCTTAGCCTGCGAGAAGACAATGCCGATTACCGCTTAACCGAATTAGGTCGCAACTTAGGTTTAGTTGATGATGAACGCTGGACTCGGTTCAACCGCAAGCGCGATGCCATTGAAACCGAGTTGCAACGTTTAAAAACTACTTGGTTAAACCCACAAACCTTGCCGTCAGATGCTGCTAAACAGCTGCTAGGACAAGAGATTGAGCGCGAATACTCGTTGCAAGAGCTTTTGCGTCGCCCAAATCTTAGTTATACCGATTTGATGTCCTTCGAAATGGAGCCAGGCAAGCCGTTAGTTGGGCCGGGCTTAGATGATGATGTTGCGGCGCAGCAAGTTGAGATTCGAATTAAATATGAAGGTTATATAAAACGCCAACAAGAGGAAATCGAAAAGCAAGCAGCTAACGAAGGTCAGCGCATTCCGGCCGATTTTAATTATGGCTTAGTAAAAGGCTTGTCAACAGAAGTTAGACAACGCTTAGAAGCCAGTCGTCCAGAAACTATTGGTCAGGCTAGTCGAATTTCTGGCATCACTCCAGCGGCCATCGCTTTATTATTGGTTTATGTTAAGCGGCAAACCGGCTTAACGGATGTGATTAAATCGGCATGAGTTTTTTATCAGAGGCCTTTAAACCGGCTCTTTTGGATGCAGCGCGGCAGCTGGCGGTAGACTTATCTGATGATCAAACCGAGCGCTTGTTAGCGTATTTGTCTCAGTTAAAGCGCTGGAACCGTGTTTACAACTTAACTGCGATAAAAGATGAAGAAAGCATGTTAATTCAGCATGTTTTCGATAGTTTGGCAATTGTTGCTCCGATAAAACACTATTACGAAGCAAGGTGTATGCCTGTCGCGAAGCGCTTGTTAGATGTAGGATCGGGTGCCGGTTTGCCTGGCATAATATTGGCATTGTGTTTTCCGGATAGCCAGGTGTTTTGCGTTGATGCTGTCGAAAAAAAGGTGGCCTTTATTCGGCAAATGGGTGCAAGCCTACAATTAAACAATTTAACGGCCATCCATGACCGCATCGAGCAACACAAACCATTGGCAGCCCAGCTAATCGTTTCACGTGCGTTTGCCTCCTTGGCCGATTTTGTCACATTAAGTCAGTCTCACGCCACGCCAAACACGGTGTTTTTAGCAATGAAAGGGCATAAGCCTAGCGACGAGATCCAAGAGCTTGAGCAAAAAACAGCTTGGCAGGCTGCTAAAGTCCAGCCGCTAACCGTGCCTAAGTTAAAAGCTCATCGTTGCTTGGTTTGGATAAATCGAAAGGAAAATCATGAGTGCTGATTACGCAACAGCTCAGCCCAAGGTGTTTTGTGTGGCCAACCAAAAAGGCGGCGTAGGTAAAACAACAACGGCAATCAACTTAGCGGCCGCCTTAGCCGAAAGTAAAAAACGCGTCTTATTAATCGATCTCGATCCGCAAGGTAATGCCACTATGGGTAGTGGTATCGATAAAACCCAGGTAGAAACCAGTGTTTATCAATTACTTATTGGTGCAGCTACACTGGCTGAAAGTATTTGGCATTCTGAAAGTGGTGGTTACGATGTTTTGCCAGCTAACCGCGAATTGGCTGGTGCAGAAATCGAGTTAATTTCTCTTGAGAATCGCGAAAACCGCTTAAAACAAGTTATTGCGCAAGCACTCGACGACTACGACTTTATTTTAATTGACTGCCCGCCAGCGCTTTCGATGTTGACCTTAAATGGCTTGGCCAGCGCGCATGGGGTGATTATCCCGATGCAATGCGAATACTTTGCACTCGAAGGTTTGTCTGATTTGGTTAATACCATTAAGCGGGTGCACAGCAACATTAACCCGCATTTGCGCGAAATAGGCCTGTTACGCGTGATGTTCGATACGCGTATTACTTTGCAGCAGCAAGTCTCTGAGCAAATCAGCAGCCACTTTGGCGATCGCGTATTCGAAACCATAATTCCGCGCAATGTTCGCCTCGCAGAAGCACCAAGTCATGGTGTTCCGGGTACGGTTTATGACCGTCGTTCACGGGGTGCAAAAGCTTATCAAAAGTTTGCTAAAGAACTTGTTAATCGCGTTAAAAAAGAGCGCTTACGACAACGTGCAAAAGTTGGTTAACGTTGTAGTAATGGCATTAATTAATCTATCGCCTCAAACAGGATTTCAGCTATATGACGACTAGAAAAACCGCTTCCAAACGCGCTGCTAAAAACCCGGTAAGCAAAAAAAAATCAAGCTCGGTTTCTACTCGCCAACAAGCAGCCAAAAAATCAGCCGCTAAAAAATCAGCTGCAGCGCCATCGGCTTCCAAAGCTCGTAAAACATCTCGCTTAGGTCGAGGCCTCGATATTTTGTTAGGGGCCGATGCCTTAGCCATTGATACCCTCGGAGAGCTATCGGCCGATGCAGAAGCGACCCCGCGCAAAATAGCCATCGATCAATTAACTGCCGGGCGCTTTCAGCCCAGGGGTCGAATCGATGAAACCGGCTTACACGAACTTGCCGAATCAATAAAATCGCAAGGCATCATGCAAGCAATTTTGGTGCGCCCGATTCACGGA
>DATGSD010000237.1:0-10836 GCA_035302965.1 Burkholderiaceae bacterium
AAGCAATTGGTGGCCGCTTCGTGTTTTGATCGGGTGTTTTTTGCTAATAGTGGGGCCGAAGCAAACGAAGGAGCGATTAAATTAGCACGCAAATGGGGGCGCTTACACTGTAATGGTGCCTACAAAATTATTACGTTTGAACATGGTTTTCATGGTCGGACGTTGGCGACTATGTCGGCGTCGGGCAAAGCTGGCTGGGACAGCCTATTTGCACCTCAAGTTGATGGCTTTCCAAAAGCGCAATACAACGATTTGGCGTCGGTTAAGGCTTTAATTGATGATGACACGGTTGCTATCATGCTTGAGCCAGTACAAGGCGAGGGTGGTGTTATTGCGGCCAATAAGCAGTTTATGCAAGGTTTGCGCGACCTTAGCCAAGAACACGGTATCTTGCTTATTGTTGACGAAGTACAAACCGGCATGGGCCGAACAGGTACGTTGTTTGCTTACCAACAGGCCAACATTAAGCCCGACATTATGACGTTGGCAAAAGGCATTGGTGCTGGTGTGCCATTAGCTGCTTTGTGCGCGACCGAAGCCGTTAGTTGCTTTGAACATGGCGATCAAGGTGGCACCTACAATGGCAACCCATTAATGGCCGCTGTTGGTCTTGCCGTTTTAAACACCATTAACACGCCTAGTTTTCTAGAAACGGTTAGTTTGCGCGCCCAACAATTATCCGACGGTTTAAACGCCTTATCGTCAAAGTGGGGTTTTGAGGGCGAGCGGGGTAGCGGTTTACTGCGCGCCCTAAAGTTGGGTGAAGCTATTGGTCCAGCGATTGTTGACGCCGCCCGCGAAACCGACCCTGAGGGCTTGTTATTAAATGCGCCACGGCCCGATTTGCTCCGTTTTATGCCCGCCTTAAATGTAAGCAGCGCCGATATCGACTTAATGCTTAAGCGTCTCGATGGCGTTATTGAAGAGCTAAAGTCTTAAAGTCGCGCACATAAAAAAAGCCGGGAACGTGGCCCGGCTAAACCAACTAATTAATTATTGTTATTAAAACTCTAGGCGTATTTAGGTGGTTGCGCCTTCTTTGGCCTTTTGTCGCCAGTAATGTAGCAAAGGCTCGGTATAGCCGTTGGGCTGCTCGAGACCTTTAAAGACCAAGTCGCTGGCAGCCTTAAAGGCAACTGAATCGTCGTAGTTAGGAGCCATTGGTTTATAGAACGGGTCGGCCTTGTTTTGTTCGTCGACCACAACGGCCATGCGCTTAAGGGTTTCTTCGACCTGCTCTTTGCTAACAATGCCATGCAGCAGCCAATTCGCCATATGTTGGCTAGAAATTCGGAGGGTGGCACGGTCTTCCATTAGGCCAACGTTGTGGATGTCAGGAACTTTTGAACAGCCAACACCCTGATCAACCCAACGAACGACATAACCCAAGATGCCTTGAGCATTGTTATCGAGCTCTTCTTGAATTTGCTCGGGTGTCCAGTTGGTGTCGGTAGCAACGGGTACGTCGAGGATTTTTTCGAGCAGAGGCTCGTTTTGACCTTCCATGTTGCGCTGAATTTCTTGGACATCAACATCGTGGTAGTGCAAAGCATGTAGGGTAGCTGCTGTGGGCGACGGTACCCATGCGGTATTACCGCCGGCTTTAAGATGGCCAATTTTTTGCTCGAGCATGTCGGCCATAAGATCGGGCATGGCCCACATGCCTTTACCGATTTGCGCTTTGCCGCGTAAACCACATTGGAGGCCGGTTTGAACGTTATTACGCTCGTAGGCATCAATCCAGACGCTGGTTTTCATATCGCCTTTGCGAATCATGGGGCCGGCGTACATAGATGTGTGCATTTCGTCGCCAGTGCGATCGAGGAAACCCGTATTAATAAAGGCGACCCGAGCAGTAGCAGCGGCAATACAGGCTTTTAGATTGACACTGGTGCGTCGTTCTTCGTCCATAATGCCCATTTTGATTGTGTTGGGCTCGAGCTTAAGCAATTGTTCGACCTTTGTGAAAAGTTCGTCGGTAAAGACGACTTCTTCGGGGCCGTGCATTTTGGGCTTAACAATATAAATGGAACCGGTAAGCGAGTTGCCTTTGTTTTTGAGGTCGTGAATAGCAATTAGGCTAGTTACGACCGCATCCATAATGCCTTCGGGGGTTTCGTTACCGTTTTCGTCGAGGATGGCTGGGTTGTTCATGAGGTGGCCGACATTGCGAACCAGCATGAGCGAACGTGAACGCAGGGTGTGTTCTTTACCGTCTAGCCCTGTGTATTGACGATCGGGGTTGAGTTTACGCGTGAAGGTGCGGCCATCTTTAGTAACTTCTTCGGTGAGGTCGCCCTTCATGAGGCCAAGCCAGTTGCGATAGGCGAGCACCTTATCGTCGGCATCGACGGTTGCAACAGAATCTTCGCAATCCATAATGGTGGTGACGGCAGCCTCGAGCAGAATATCTTTAATGCCGGCGGCGTCGGTTTTACCGATGGCGTGGTTGCGATCGATTTGGATTTCGATATGTAAACCGTGATGGATAAAAACCAAGGCGTCTGGGTTGGCTGGGTCGCCGCGGTACCCTAAGAAGCACTTAGGGTTTTTAAGACCCGTTGTTTGGCCGCCGTCTTCAAGTTTGGCTTGTAGTTTGTTATTTTCGACACTGTATTGCGTAACATTAGCGTGTGAACCTTCTTCGAGTGGCAGGTATTGGTCGAGTACATTACGGGCAAAGGCGATCACCTTTTCGCCGCGTACAGGGTTGTACGCACCGCCACGTGTAGCGCCGTCGTCTTCGGAGATAACGTCGGTACCGTATAAGGCGTCGTAAAGGCTGCCCCAGCGAGCATTAGCAGCGTTTAGTGCATAACGTGCATTGGTAACGGGTACGACTAGTTGTGGACCCGCTTGCTGGGTGAATTCGACATCGAGCTTGGTTGGGTTAACTTCGACTTTATCGGGGGCATCGACTAAATAGCCAATTTTTTTAAGAAAGGCCTGATACGTTGCCTGATCGCTAATTGGGCCTGGGTTTTCTTTATGCCAGTTATTTAGCTCGGTTTGTAATTTATTGCGCGTATTTAATAGCTCTTGGTTTTTAGGAGCCATTTCGTACATGATACGGTCGAAGCCTTCCCAGAACTCGTCTGAGCTAATACCAGTACCGGGTAATGCTTCGTTTTCGATAAAATTGTACAGTACGGTGGCAACCTGAAGCCGTTTACATTGTGTTCGTTGACTCATGTGATGATCCCAAGAATATGAACGGATGGGCTTTAGGCCCCTGCTTTTATTGTTTTATGGGGCTAGCCACGACTATTAAGTATGGCTTGTGCGGTTTAACTCCTCAAGAGGCTGGGAGTTAAAACACTTTGTACTAAAAGTACACAATAAGGCCATTATAGTGGTTTAAGCTTTTACTTTAATGAATGGGTGCTGCATGTACGAGTTTTCTGATCTCGATAATCCGGTTGTTGTTCCCAAGCTGATTCCATTCGAAGCGTTCGAAGATGCGCAAGCAGCTGTTGAGCGTTTAATCGAAATTTATCAGCGTAATACGGCATTTATTCGTAAAGCTTTTGCCGATTTTTTAGCGGGCCAATTCCCGGAAGGGCAAAAAGCCCGAGCTTGTTACCCGGCCATTCGTTTACGGGTTTCTACTTATCAAGAAGTGGATACTCGCTTATCTTACGGCCATGCTATCGAGCCGGGCGTTTATATGGCAACCGTTACGCAGCCCGATTTATTTGCCGATTATTTACGCGAGCAAATAAGCCTTTTACTTGATAACCACGGCGTTCCTATCGAGATTGGCGAGTCGGATATGCCTATACCGCTGCACTTTGCGTTTATGGAAGGTGAATATATTGACACCGGAGACAATCAGGCCGAAGGGGTTGCGCTGCGCGACCATTTCGATGTGCCCAATTTAGCGGTAACCGACGATGCCATCGTCAACGGTACTTGGGTTCAACGACGCGGCGAACCCTTGCCATTGGCGCCATTTACCGCGCCACGTGTCGATTATTCTTTACACCGATTAAAACATTACACAGCAACCTCGCCCCAATACTTCCAAAACTTTATTTTATTTACTAACTATCAGTTTTATATTGATGAGTTTGTGCAATGGGCGCGCACAACACTCGAGCGCGAAGAAGGTGGTTATACGGCGCTAGTTGAGCCCGGCGATGTTATTACTTATCGCGGTATGGGCGCGCAAGCACAAGGCGAGCGCCCAGATCGTTTGCCACAAATGCCGTCTTATCATTTGTTACGTGACGATAAAGCTGGTTTGACACTTATTAATATTGGTGTCGGCCCATCGAATGCAAAAACAATCACCGATCATGTGGCAGTGTTGCGGCCTTCGGCTTGGCTAATGTTGGGCCATTGTGCCGGTTTGCGAACCACGCAACGTTTAGGCGATTATGTGTTGGCACATGGTTATGTGCGCGAAGATCATATTCTTGATGACGATTTGCCGCTTTGGGTGCCTGTACCACCCTTGGCCGAAATTCAGGTAGCACTCGAAGAAGCGGTGGCCGAGGTGGCGGGCATGTCAGGCTGGGAACGTAAACGTATTATGCGCACCGGCACGGTTGCTAGTGTTGATAACCGTAATTGGGAGCTGCGCGATTTTCAAGAAACAGTTAGACGTTTATCACAATCGCGTGCCATTGCCCTTGATATGGAATCGGCCACGATTGCAGCCAATGGTTTTCGGTTCCGCGTTCCGTACGGAACCTTGCTTTGTGTTTCTGATAAGCCCCTGCACGGAGAATTAAAACTGCCGGGCATGGCCAGCGAATTTTATAATCGTCAGGTTGGGCAGCACTTATTAATTGGTATTCGTGCCTTAGAAAGTTTGCGGGCGATGCCGTTGGCCCGCTTACACTCGCGTAAATTACGCAGTTTTCTCGAGACACCTTTTCAATAAAAGTGTTAATAAGTGCCTATTTACTAAGCGCTTATAAACAATAAACCCTGCGCACAGATACTGCGCTACGTAAAAAGCCTAGCTTTATGGGGGCCTCCTTAATTATTAACAAGCTATCCCCAGGCTTATTAACAGCTTTTTGCTGGCTTATCCACAGAGGTGTTGCCAATAGCGGCGTTAAAGCCGCTTTTGGGGTTTAGTTGATGGCTAGCTGTTGGCTTACACCAGTGGCCTGGTATTTGTTGTTTATTATTGCTCAACCCTACTCTTCATCGGCTCCCCGATAACGCTGGTACGGAAATGGGTTCCATAAGCGTTGCTGGCGCTCGTCGTTGCTTGGTGCCTGCGGCAGGCTTTGTTGCCATTTTTCGGCGGCGTCGAGCTCTTTTTGCACTTCGGCCTTGTCTTGGTACATAAACTCGTCGGAGACGGTGTCAGAGGCTTGCTCGAGCTTTTCTTTGAGGTCGTCGACCAGGGCTTGTTGCTGGGCGGCCATGGCTTGGCGGGTTTTGGTGATCCAGTTTGGAACCATGGCTGCGTCGTGGTCGGCGATAAAGGCGTATTCGGTGTGGATGTCTTGATAAATTTGGCCGGCGTGTTCGCGCACATCGAGGGTGGCGCGTTCGAGGTCGGCCAGGGTGAGTTGCGACGCGTCTAGCGGTTTGGGCCGTGGGCTGCCGCCTAAACGGCTGTAGTGGCGATAGAAGGGGTACATGCTTTCGATGACCTTGGCCACCGGTAAAACAGTTTCGCCATTGGTGGCGTCGAGCCCTTTGGGCTGTATACCTTGTATCGCCACTTGGGCCGATTCGGGGCGCACTACTTCTTTGGGTGGCAAGACCCCGTGGCGCAGCATTTCGCGGATGCCGGTGCCCGAAATATTTAAACGGTATTGCTCGTCGTGCGGACAGCTTTGCGAGGTGGCATGATTGGCGCAACGCGAGCAGTAAAACACCTCGTGGAACAGCCGCACGTCGATGCCCAGCTCGT
This sequence comes from Burkholderiaceae bacterium, assembly GCA_035302965.1. Lineage (GTDB taxonomy): Bacteria > Pseudomonadota > Gammaproteobacteria > Burkholderiales > Burkholderiaceae_B > DATGSD01. The sequence goes on from DATGSD010000237.1 coordinate 5,879, forward strand.
CGGGTTTGAAATCGTCAAAAATGGTGTGGCTGGCGTATTTATTGTAGAAACTGCCGATGCCGGCGTGGTCGCGGCCAATTAAGGCATGGGTGCAACCGTAGTTTTTCATGATTAAGGCATGTAAAACGGTTTCGCGCGGGCCAGCAAAAATATAAGTGACCCGCAGCGGCGAGAGAACTGAGCGACCTTTAGGGTAGTACTGCTCAAGCACATTGCGGTAGGCCATCATGCGGTATTCGTGGCGCACGTACTCGCGTTTGGCCATTTCGACTAGGGGTTGCAGTAACAGGCCGTCAATTTCTTCGAGTGCGTTTTTATGAATGTATTCGTGGCCGCGGTGTAGGGGGTTGGCGCCGGTAATAAAGCCGGCCACCGAACGAAACTTTTTTTCTTCGTAAAACAAGCGCCAGGTATCTTTAGGCTCGAGGCGCAGTTTCTCGAAGGGGCCCCAGTGCACGCGGTTTAATAGGGTAAGCGGGCCACCTAAGGCGGTATCGCCCATGCGGCGATAAATAGCATCGACCCCAGGGTGATTACGGTCGCTTGTGCCAAACACTTTTTCGGCGCGTAAATTGCGGTCGTAGGCAAAAATGTCTTCAACCTTGAGCACGGCCACAATGGTGCGCGAGTGATCGACTAAGGCCACCTCGTCGCCCTTAGCAAGGCTGGCGATCACTTGGCCGTTACGCTCGCCAATGGGCGCAAAGCTTAGCGGCACCGGCCACACAACGCCGTTAGCTAGGCGGCCATTGCTTAGCACCGAGTGGTAGTCGTCTTCATTCATAAAGCCGTTGTTTGGCGATAACACCCCGGTGGCGATCATCTCGATGGTAATGGCTGCTTCGAGATCGATGCGAATGACGGGCAGGGTTTTAGCCTTGGCCATGGCGGCGTCGTAATCATCGGCGCTAACTACTTGGTTAACGAGCACACCGCCGTGGGGTTGCTGGGGATAGTGGCTAAAGGGGATCTCGTTTGTAGACATGGTGGTGGCCTCTTTGGGATTTGCTGCGGCGTGGTGGGCGCCAATTATTGCCGCATAACTAACTTTCGTCGTTTTCGTCGGGCAGTGCTAACATCGTACCGCGACAGTTTTCAGCCTGACAGTAGCAGCGATAGCGGTCTTTTACTTCTTGGGTAAGTTCTTCGTCAAGCACAAGCCCGTAATCGTAAAAAAGCTCTTCGCCGGCTTTTATGTCGTACAGGCTCACGATGTATACGCGTGAGCCTGTAGCGTTTTCTTGCGCTTGGCAATTCGGGTCGCACGAATGGTTGATCCATTTTGCGTCATTGCCGCCACGGCTGCCATCAATAATTTTGCCGTTACTTAATGCGAAAAAAAAGGTGTGATCCGGATCATCAGGGTCGCTTGGGGGTCGCTCGTCGGCTTCTTCCGGTGTAATGCGTTTGCCGGTATAAGAAAAAATACTGGTGTTGGCGGGGATGTCGCGGGCAGCGAACACCCCTAAACCATGTAACGGCGATGGTTTAACAATATGCCAAGGTTTTTTGGCTTTTCTCATGATGTTTTAAAAGGCTGGGCTATCGGTATCGGCGGTTGTTTGGTCGGAGGTAGTCGATTTTTTAGCTGCTTTTTTAGCTGCCGTTTTTTTGGCTGCCTTCTTTGCAGCGGCTTTCTTGGCTGTAGCCTTTTTAGCCGTCTTTTTAGCCGCTGTCTTTTTTGCTGCTTTTTTTGCTGCCTTTTTAGCTGCTTTTTTAGCGGTCTTTTTGGCTGGCCGAGGCTCGAATTCGAAGCCAATTTTACCGTTGGCTTGCTTCACTAAAAAAGCTTTGAATTTACGATTGGTTCGGTTAGACACAAAGCCATCAAGCAAATCGGTTTTGCCATTGGTTAATAATTTTTGGACTTGCTCGGGGCTAATTTCTTGTTGCAAGATGATTTTGCCCGTGCGGAAGTCGCAGGTTTTATTTGGCCCAACAGACTTTTCGCAAACGTAGTTCATGCCGTGTTCGTAGACTGATGCCTCACATTTAGGGCAGCTCCCCAAAGCTGTTTGGCCAGAAAAATCGACCGGCTCGTTGCTGTCGTCATCGTCTTGACCAAAATCGAACTCGAGTTTGTACTCGTCGTTAATACGTAGTAATGCCGAGAAAGGACGACCCATTTTGCTGATAAAGCCGGTCATGGGACCAAGGCTGCGCTTGGTAAGCAATTCTTCGACTTCTGGCAACTCGAAAGTGCGGCCACCAGGGTGTTTGCCAATGGAGAAGTCGCACTCGGTACAGGCATAGCGACGATAGTTTTCTTTAACAACACTGCCGCATTTAGGACAGGGGCTACTAAGTGTGGCGTAATCGCCCGGAACCGTGTCGCGCTCGTATTCTTTGGCGCGCTTAACAATGGTTTCTGTCATTTCGGCAATTTTGCGCATAAAGCTTTCGCGATCAAGCTGGTTTTGCTCGATTTGCTTTAGGCGGTATTCCCAGTCGCCGGTGAGTTCGGGCGAAGTAAGTTCAGCAATACCTAGGCCAGACAAAAGCGTCATTAATTGCCGTGCTTTGGCGCTTGGAACTAGCTCGCGACCTTCACGGCGCAGGTAGCCTTCGTTAAGTAGCCCTTCGATAATGGCAGCTCGGGTTGCTGGCGTGCCCAGCCCTCGCTCGGACATGGCGTCGCGTAGGGCGTCATCATCGACTAGTTTTCCAGCCCCTTCCATTGCCGAAAGAAGCGTGGCTTCTGTAAAGCGGGCGGGTGGTTTAGTGGCTAAGCCACGCGCTTCAACGTGTTCGACAGCGACCTGTTCGCCTTCGCTTACCGCAACCAAGGTGCTGTCGTCGGCTTGGCTATCGCGACCATAGATCGCTAACCAACCAGGCGATACCAATACACGCCCTTCGGTTTTGAAATGATGGCCGGCGACTTCAGTAATTCGCGTAGTGACACGAAATTCGGCCGCCGGGAAAAACACTGCAAGAAAACGCCTTGCGACTAGTTCGTAGACTTTGTGCTCGGCTTCGCTGAGTTTGTTGGGCACTTGCAGGGTAGGAATAATGGCAAAGTGATCGGATACCTTGGCATTATTAAAAATTCGTTTGTTTGGTTTGATGCGCTTTTCGTTAAGAAGTTGTTCGGCAAATGGCTTTACGCTGGCACTGCTTGCGGCGTCTGAGCTTGCTAGCGTCGAAACCGTTTGCTTAACCGTTGCTAGGTAGTCTTCTGGCAGGTAGCGCGAATCGGTACGCGGGTAGGTAAGCGCTTTATGCCGCTCGTACAAGGCTTGGGCAATGGCAAGCGTCGTTTTTGCTGAGAAGCCAAAGCGCGAGTTGGCTTCACGTTGCAATGAGGTGAGGTCGAATAAAGCCGGCGACATCTGCGTGGCTGGCCGAGATTTTTCGGTAACGGTGCCGGTGTTATTCAGACAGGCATCGACAATGTTTTGAGCTTCGGCTTCTGACCATAAACGCGAATCACGTTTTTCGTTGTCGTTCTCGTCTTTTTGGAATTCGGGGTCGAACCAGCGGCCCTCGTAATTACCAGCTGCGGCCTCAAAAACACCGTGAACTTCCCAGTAATCGCGCGGAACAAAACGACGGATGCGTTCTTCGCGTTCGTTAACGATAGCTAAGGTGGGTGTTTGTACGCGCCCAACCGGTGTTTTGAAAAACCCACCGTCTTTACTGTTAAACGCCGTCATGGCGCGCGTGCCGTTAATGCCTACTAGCCAGTCGGCTTCAGCTCGTGAACGTGCTGCCTCTTCTAGGGGCTTAAGTTCGCTGTCGTCGCGTAATGATTGGAAAGCCTCGCGGATGGCTGATTGGGTCATTGAACGTAGCCAAAGCCGTTTGATGGGCTTTTTAACCCCTGAGTACTGCACAATGTAGCGGAAAATAAGTTCGCCCTCACGCCCGGCGTCGCAGGCATTAATAATGCTGTCTACGTCTTTGCGCTTCAGAAGCTTAACCAGAAGCTTTAGGCGCTCGTTGGCCCGTTTGTCGGTGGGATTGAGTTCAAAATGTGGTGGAATTACCGGTAATTTGGCAAAGCTCCATTTGCCACGAGCGGGGTCGTTTGGCGCAACTAGCCCCAAAAGATGGCCGACGCTTGCGGCTAACACGTATTGGTCGCTTTCGTAGTAATCGGCCTCGCGCTTAAAGCCGCCGAGGGCTCTGGAAATGTCTACAGCGACCGAGGGTTTTTCGGCAATAATTAGCGTTTTGTTCATGGGCTTCCAATAACTGCGTATGACCTGCGATGGCGTGCATACTAAGCGCTTTTGAGAGCGTTGTACAAGCTGAGCGGCGCCTAATTGACATACATTTGATGCAAGGCAGGAGATTTGTTCAATATATCAAATGTTTAGTTGGCAAGCCCATTGCTGGATTGCTTGTTGCCAGAATTCGTCGACGCTATTTACCTGATCTAGTGCTTCGAAACCCAGTGACACCCACGCGTGATTAAGGGTTTTAAGGGGTCGACTACAGTCGAGAGCATCGGCATGATCTTGCTTAGAAAGCTTATTGCCGTGTTTATCGAGTACTAAAGGTACATGTAAAACACGTGGCTTCGGTAAACTAAGGGCATCGGCCAGCTGGCGTTGGCGCGCGGTAGAGCTTAATAAATCGGCACCCCGAACAATATCTGTAATGCCCTGAAGGCCATCGTCGACAACGACGGTAAATTGATAGGCCCAACTTTGGTCGGCACGTCGGATAATGAAATCGCCAACACTGCGATAAACATCTTGTTTTTGCGGGCCTAACCAGCGGTCGTTAAAACGTACAAGACCCTGATTAACTTTAAAACGCCAAGTTCGAATAGTGCCATTGCTAAGCTTATTTCGGCATCGGCCTGGATACGCTCGGTGGCGGTACTGTTGGCTCTCACAGCCACAGCCATAGGTACGGTTAAGTTGTTTTAAGCGTTCGAAATAGCGTTGGTAGAGGGCTTGGCGTTGCGACTGCCAGATTGGATCGGCATCCCAGCGCATGCCTAGCAA
>DATGSD010000238.1:0-3254 GCA_035302965.1 Burkholderiaceae bacterium
GGTTTTTGTGGCGTGCTTATCGAAGCTTTAGCCGATCGTAGCAATCACGAACGCTACTCGCCTCAGTTGCGTGCTCGCGTAGTAAAAATACTAAGCACCATGCTAGGCGAATGCCTTCCAGCCGTTAGCCACGAATCGCAAAACGCCATCGCCACCATGATGCTAATGGCCTTCGACGGCTACGCGCTTAACTACCACTTACGCGACGGGCAAACAGCACACAACAACGAAATTAACGCCTTATGCCAAATGATCTTGCACACGCATCACACAAGCATTAGCCAATAAACGACCCTAGCGTAACCCTTATTACTGAAAGGATTCTGATGACAAAACTCACACTAAACCAAGCCAACAAAATCATTGAAGCCGCCATCGCCGACGCCCGCAAAAAAAACTACCAAGCCATGGCCATTGTCGTACTCGACGAAGCGGGTAACCTTAAAGCCGCACAGCGCGAAGACGACGCCAGTATGTTTCGCGTTGACATCGCCACCGGCAAAGCCTGGGCCGCCGTTGGCATGGGCATCGCAAGCCGCGCACTAGCCGAACGCGCCGCCGACAACCCCAACTTCTTCACTACCCTAGCTGCCACCGCCAAAGGTAAATTCTTGCCACAACCTGGTGCCGTCCTCATTACCGACGCCAACGGCAACACCCTCGGCGCCGTCGGTGCCAGCGGCGGCACCGGCGATCAAGACGAAGAAATCTGCATCACCGGTGTCGCAGCCGTCGGCCTAAGCCACCGCTAGTCGTCTTCACGCGACAAACGCTCGGGTATCGCCTCTTGCTCAGCAAACGGTAATTCGGCCGTTTGCGGCGCCATCTCGATACCCGGCATATGCACTTGCACCGGCTCGGGCAAAACCTGCTCTTTACGCCTACTACGTGCATCTTTTGAATGCCTTAGCGGCGTTAATGGCTGGTTATTAAACTGTAAAGAAAACACATCTGGGCGCGAATAATGCCCCACCGGGTCGGCTGCCTGCTTGGCCATAGCAATCTCGGCCAAATTAATATCGGCATACAAAATACCTTCGGCATCGGCTGGTAAACGTTCGGCTAACGGACGACCATCAGGTCCAAAAATCTGTGCAAAACCACCGCCATAACCAATTAGCTTTTCATGAGTCTCAGTCTCGCAGAAAAACTCATGTGCCGCCTTACCCACCACCTGGGTAGAACACAACACAAATGTCTGGCCTTCCATCGCGTACATTTGTGTTGCCACCGTTTGCGCCTCGGCTCCGAACGCATGCACCTCGGGCTGATAAAGTGACATCCCAGGCCACGCCGCAATATGAATTTGCTCGTGCATGGCATACATAGCGTACTTTGTTGGCGTTTGAAAGTGCTCCCAACAATTTAAAGCGCCCACACGACCTAAGGGCAAATCGTAAACGGCAATATCCGAACCATCGCCTTCACCAAACACCGTACGCTCGACATGCGTTGGCTTTAACTTGCGACGATGCGCAACAATCTCGCCTTCATCATTAATAATGACCTGGCTCATATAAAGACTGCCGCCATCACGCTCACTAAACCCCATCACCACATAAATACTGTTTTTTGCAGCCGTATCTTGCAAACGCTTAATTAACGGACTATCGATAGGCAACGACTGCTCGTGATACTGAACCGCAAACTTCGCCATCCCCGAAAATGGGCTATCTAACCAAATATAGTAGGGGTAGCCTGGTATAAATACTTCGGGAAAAGCAATAATTTCGGCGCCATTGCTGGCCGCTTCTTCAATTAATGAAACCGCCTTATCAACCGTCGCCGCCGCATCAAACCAAACCGGCTCTGCCTGAACCGTAGCGGCCTTAAAAAAATTGGTATACGCAACCATTGAACTGTCTCCTGAATACGTTTTAGATAGGTTTTTGCTCTTACCTCCAACCGTATCAGGCTCCCACCACAGCAATTGTTATTTCTTATCGACAGAATTGTTGTTTTGTATCAACGACATACCGACAGCTAAAGCCCACTCCCAACCGCTCTTAGCGGGCAACAGAGCCTGACAACAACTACCTGCCAGCTGGCACCTAGCAGCACGGAATTGTCGCACTAGTCAGCGAACTAGGCACTAACACCTACCTGACGCTGCACCTAACATCACCGCTTATTACCTAATAAAACATTGCGAGCGCTCACTCTAGTCAGCGTTTATTTACTTCTGCTTTTTTCATTTTTTACAAACCGCTAACCAGTTTGATAGGCAATTACTCGAACGACTCGCGAAATTGCCCCGGCGTTACACCAAACTCGCGCTTAAACAAACGATAAAAATGAGGAACATCATTAAACCCCCACTCGTTCGCAACTGCTGCAATCGTGCGGTGCCTAGAGCGGGGTGTAGCTAATACCTGCTTAACTTGCTGTAAACGTTGCTGCTGAATAAACGCCCCAATCTGAAACTGATACGACTGGCAAAGCCGGTACAAACGCTGCACCGGCAACCCATGCGCCTTAGCAATACTTGGTGTATTAAGGTTTGGATCTTTTAAATTATTTTTTATATAAGCACGCACGCGACGAAACAAAACATCGTCATAACTAATACTTTTATCAGCAACAAACTGATCGGAACAAAGCGTCAAAAGCCCCACCGTGTGCTCAAGCAAACTCGCTTTATGATGAAAATTATGCCACTTCGCCTCACGCGCAATACGGCCTAACAAAGCACCGGCAACACCAGTAACCCCTTGTTGCCCATCCATAACACGTGCCGTTAACTGCTGCGCAACCCCATCACCAAACGAAAAAGCACGACGCGGAAACTGAAACACCGCCATTTCCCAATCATTAGGAAAATAAATATCGTAAGGACGTCGCGTATCCCAAAACACAAAATCGCCCGGCCGCAACCGCGCCTGGCGCTGATGCTGCTCGATAAAAGAACGACCCTTTAACTGCAAACCAGCCATTAAATAATCGTCATCGTCTTGAGCAATTAATTGAGCCGTACGGGTAATCTGCTGCGCCCGCGAACCCGACGTCACAATACGAACATCGGCCAACCAACTAAGCATCACCCTACCGACAAAATTATCGTGGGGCTTAACCTGAATAGCTAATGGCACATAATTACGCCAAACAACATCATTCCAAATAGGAATACGATCGCGCCGAGCGAACTTGTACGACTGATACAAGATGTCTACTGACATAAAAACACCTCGCTACGCCAATAAAAACCACACATCCAGTGTACAGCCCAGCCGTTATCGGCGGTAGTGTGGTGTCTT
>DATGSD010000239.1:0-5191 GCA_035302965.1 Burkholderiaceae bacterium
AAACACTGTCTTCGCAGGTGCGCAAACGAAACACTTTCTGTAATATCTGTATGGTTTCGCGTACGGCCCAAGCATTTGGATAAGGCCCGAAAAACCGCCCTTTACCTGCTGTGCTGCCGCGGTAATACGCAATACGCGGTGCTTCGTGTGCCGATACTTGCAGATAGGGATACGACTTATCATCGCGAAACAAAATGTTGTAACGCGGCTTTAATCGTTTAATTAAATTGTTTTCTAATAGCAACGCCTCAGCTTCTGATCGAGTAACCGTTACTTCAATGCGCGCCACACGTTCGACCATGTGGGCAATACGCGGGCTAGCAAGGTTTTGCCTAAAGTAAGAGGAAACCCGTTTTTTTAAGTCGCGTGCTTTACCAACATAAAGCACATTACCGTCGGCATCGAGGTGTCGGTAAACACCTGGAAGCGTGGGCAAATCAGCCAGAAATGATTTGAGATTGAAGCTCTCGGGCATACTGATAGCGTTCCTGCTGTTGCAAAACTTCCCAGTTAGGCGCAGGCGTTTGGGGTATTAAACGGCTAATGCGCTGCCGAGAAGCGTCGTTATATGTCCATTGCAAACGGTGTAGTAAATCGTCGGCAAGATCGGGGCGATTGCAAACCAAAACCATGTCGCAACCTGCGTTTAATGCGGCTGTGGCGCGCCCGACAATATCACCCGCTACGGCGGCCCCTTCCATAGTTAAGTCGTCAGAAAATATCGCACCTCTATAGTTTAAACTTTCACGCAATACCGTTTGTAACCAAAAGGCCGAAAAGCCAGCTGGGTTTGGATCAGCCTCTGGATAGATAACGTGGGCGGGCATGATGGCCGGCAAAACCAAATCGCCCAACCATTGGTAAGGCGCCATATCGGCCGCGACAATATCATCAAGACCTCGCTGATCGGTCGGGATTTCGTGGTGCGAGTCGGCCGCCACGTAACCATGCCCCGGAAAATGCTTACCGCAGGCTTTCATCCCTGCTAGCATTAAGCCCTGAATAAATGCCCGCGCCAGCGTCGCCACCACAGTCGCATCACGGTGAAAAGCTCGGGTGCCAATAACTTCGCTTTGGCCATAGTCGAGATCGAGTACCGGCGCAAAGCTGAGATCGACTCCACAAGCACGCAATTCTGAAGCCAAAACGTAAGCTGTTTCGCACACCAAACGCATAGCCGAAAGTGCGTCTTCCTCCCAGATTTCGCCAAATTGTTGCATGGCGGGCAAAGGCGTAAAGCCTTCTGTACGGAAACGCTGTACGCGCCCGCCCTCGTGATCGACCGCGATAAGCAATGGCTGCTCTCTGGCATTATGGATTTCTGCACACAAGGCGCTAAGTTGCTCGGGGTTTTGATAATTGCGAGCAAATAAAATAACCCCACCCACTAAGGGATGTTGTAATCGTTCTCGCTCGGCTGCGCTTAGTGCAAACCCTTCTACATCGAGCATTACTGGGCCACGTGGTAGCGGCAACGGTGGTCGAGGTTGATCCATTACTAGACGCCTATTTTAAGTTTGTTAAACATCGTCTAACGTTGTTCGACGATGACAAATGCGATAGCCATATCGCTTTCGTCAGTTAAGCTGACATGCGCTCGGCCAAAATGTTGCGAATACCAGGTTTCGAGGGCATCGCTTAATTTAATAGCGGGTCGGCCTCCGGCGACGTTTAATGTTTGAACTCGCCGCCACCGCATTGGACTGCGTATGCCCAACCCCACCGCTTTAGAGAAGGCCTCTTTGGCCGCGAAACGAGTCGCCAAATAGCGAATACCGCGCGCGCTGTCGCGCTGGTAACGACGCTTAAACACCTGAAGCTCGTCGTCACCCAAAATTCGTTTTGGAAAGCGCGCACCCCAACGCTCAAAGGCCAGCTGGATACGCTCGATTCGGATAATATCGGTACCGATTCCGGCAATCGCCGTATTGGGTGGCAAGGGCAACGACATTAACGCCCCCTAAAAACAGGCTTGCGCTTTTCCATAAAAGCTGCGACACCTTCGGCGTAATCGTCGCTATAGCCCAAGTCGCGCATTAAATCGCGCTCAAGGTTTAGCTGTTCGTCGAGGGTATTAGAAAAACTTTGGTTAATAGCAAACTTTGCTGCAGCAAGGCCTTTGGTGGGTGCTTGGGCAAAGTGTTCGGCTAAGGCTGTTAAACGATCGTCGAAAGCGTCATCAGGAACAGCCTCCCAAATTAGGCCCCAATCGGCTGCTTTTTTAGCCTCGAGTTTTTCGCCTAAAAGAGCCAAGCCCATGGCACGCGCAGGGCCCAGCAAACGCGGCAAAATATAGGTGCCGCCCGTATCGGGTAGCAAACCTAAACGACAAAACGGCTGGATAAAACTAGCCGACTCTTTGGCAATAACGATGTCTCCGGCCAACGCTATATTAGCGCCGGCGCCGGCCGCCACCCCATTCACGCCAACTACCACCGGCATTGGCAAAGCACGTAAACGCCGAACCAAAGGCGCGTAAAATTGTTCTATGCTGGCACCCAAGTCGACGGCTTCTTGCCCTTCTTTACGAACACGCAGCGATAGATCTTGCCCAGCACAAAAAGCTCGGCCAGCACCAGTTAACAGTAAAACCCGAATACCCGATTCGGCGGCCTCGCACCGATCGAGCGCTTGCGCAAGCTCGGCATGCATCTGGGGCGTAAACGCATTTAGTTTTTCAGGACGATTCAGCGTGATCTTAGCCACACCACCGTCAAATTTAGCGATAAGATTTTCGTAGGGCATATCTGATAATTTAAGTTTCTTGTCGAATTTATAACTTGATAAAGTGTTCGCGGTAATGCTTAAGCTCGTCGATAGACTCGTAAATATCGGCAAGAGCCTCGTGACGACTTTGCTTTTCAAAGCTTTTATAAACTTCGGGTTTCCAGCGTATAGCCAGCTCTTTTAAGGTGCTAACGTCTAAATTGCGATAATGAAAAAAGGCCTCGAGCTGCGGCATATACTTCACTAAAAACCGACGGTCTTGGCCCACAGTGTTGCCGCAAAGTGGCGACTTACCCTCAGGAACATATTGCTTCAAAAACGCTAATGTTTGTGCTTCGGCCTCAGCCTCTGTTAGTGTTGACGCTTTCACCTTTTCGGTTAAACCGGTTTTACCATGCGTAGACGTGTTCCACTTATCCATCGCATCAAGTAATTCGTTACTTTGATGGATAACCAAAACAGGCCCTTGCGCAACAAACGTTAAGTCGGCCTCGGTCACAATAGTGGCTATCTCTATAATGCGTTCTTTCTCAGGATCTAGGCCAGTCATTTCTAAATCGAGCCATACTAAACGCTGGTCGGTATCCGCCATATAATCTTCCTTATCAAAACACGATTTTCGCACACCCCGATAATGCCTGCTTTCACTGCTCTTTTTATTGCTTTTTTACTTGCCGATGTCATCACGCGCGGCTGGATTGCGCTGCGACAAATTAAACACGTGGGGCGTAAACAAAACGAGGTTCCAGAACAGTTCCGGGATCGTATTAGTTTACACAGTCATCAACGTGCAGCGGCTTATACCCGCGCTAAAGTCTTGTTAGGCTTATTCGAAACCCTAGTTAGTGCGGCCTTATTAATCGCGCTAACCTTGCTTGGCGGCTTACAGTGGTTAAATGTGCACTTGGCGCGTTTAATTAGTAACGACCTGCTTTTCGATTTGGCCTTAATCGGCAGTGTGTTCGCCATCGTGGCCCTTATATCATTGCCATTTAGCCTATGGCGTAAATTTAAAATCGAAGCGCGCTTTGGGTTTAATCGTGTCACGCCGCGCTTATTTGCACTCGACTTGCTAAAAACTACGCTTTTAAGCTTAATTTTTGGCATCCCTCTGTTAGCCGGTATTTTGTGGCTTATGACCGATGCTGGGCCAAGCTGGGGCTGGTGGGCTTGGTTGTTATGGGTTGGCTTTAATTTTTTATTGCTGTATTTATTTCCAACGGTAATTGCGCCTCTTTTCAATACGTTTACCCGCCTAGACAACCCCGATTTACAAGCTCGCATACGCGCACTTGCCAAGCAGTGTAATTTTGCTTTCGATGACCTCTTCGTCATGGATGGTTCCCGCCGCTCGGCTCATGGCAATGCCTATTTTACGGGCTTCGGAAAAGCACGCCGAATTGTCCTTTTCGATACATTAATTAATAAGCTAAGCCCCGACGAAATCGAAGCCGTCGTTGCCCACGAGCTGGGCCACTATCAGCACAAACACATTCTTAAACGAATGTTAATCAACTTTTTCTTGGCTTTATTGTTTTTTCAAACTTTGGCTTGGCTTTCTCAGCAAGTTTGGTTTTATCTCGACCTGGGCGTAATACCCGTTTTTGGACGTTCGTATAACGGCCTGGCCCTAATTTTGTTCTTTTTGGTTACGCCAACGTTTACATTTTGGGTTAGCCCCTTTGTTAACCGTTTGTCGCGCCGCGACGAATACGAAGCTGATCGCTTTGCCGCTCAACACAGCAACGCAAGCTCGCTAGTGTCAGCGCTTGTAAAATTGTATAACGATAATGCGGCCACTCTAACACCCGATCCTATTCACTCGGCCTTCTATGATAGCCATCCACCAGCAGTACAACGTATACAACAACTTCAACAATGACTACCGCTTGCCAAAACATTGTTACCGGGCTCGTAATTGCAAGCCACGGGCACCATTGCACTGTTCAACTGAACGACGGAAAACAACTGCATTGCTACCCACGTGGTAAACGAGCGGGCCCTGTTGTTGGAGACAAGGTCGATGTTTTACTAGAAGGCCAATCAGAAGGTGTTATTAACCATATTTACGAGCGTAAAAACCAGCTTTTTCGCTCTGACGAAAACCGCACTAAACACTTTGCAACCAACATCGATTTACTCTTACTGGTTGTGGCACCGCAGCCTAGCTTTTCCAACGATTTAATCAGCCGCGCCCTAGTTGCTAGCAAACATGCCAACATACAACCGGCCATCATTCTAAATAAAGCCGACCTTGCTAAACACCTGCCTGCAGCCCGTAAACAACTTGCACCTTTTATTAAACTAGACACGCCAGTTATCGAGCTGAGCGCGATTAACGCTGAAAACACGTATAAAACGCTAAGGCCATGGCTGAAAAACAAAACTAGTTTGTTATTAGGGCAAAGTGGTATGGGAAAATCAACAATTCTAAACGCCCTAATACCTGAAGCAAATGCACCGA
>DATGSD010000240.1:0-2762 GCA_035302965.1 Burkholderiaceae bacterium
TTGGAAAATGAATGGGCAGTATTTGTGCTTCGTAACGCAGCATCCAATCGAGCACAATGCTTTCGCTTAGCTGGTTCGTGGGATCACGCTGGTTAATTACTATTTTGCGGTTGTGAGCTAGTGTTTGCTGCCCCAGCAAAATATGCGCTGCAATATCGGCAGGCGCTACTAAAAAATGTTGGTAGCGATTGGGCGCCAGGTAATTAAGAAAGTTATCACAGCAAATAGGCGCATCGATAATTATCCAATCAAGCTTGTTTTTGCCATGCTGAATTAGGCCTTCACCCGCCTCGCCCCTCCAAAACTGCTCAGCCAGCTCGCTTGTAGGGGGCGCATTGTTTTGTAAGCGTAGACCTTGATACCCATAGGGCAACACCCACAAACCCGACGCAATCTTATAAATATGTTCGGCCCACGGCTGTTCTTTGTAAGTACTATAGGCCCAACCGTTTACTGCGCCGTAATCGATATTAAAATGCAGCCGTAACAAATCGCTGGGATTGAGGTCGATCGCAAGAACGGTTTGTTCTAGTTGGCACAGGCTGTCGCTAAGCATGGCGGCAAGGCTTGTAGTACCAGCGCCACCACGCAAACCCGACAACACAATAATTTGCGTGCCTGCATCCATTACTCTTGCCTATCTTGATACCAATTATTAAGTTCGCGCAATAACGGCCAATGGTTTAAAGCACGACGCCAAGATTCGATTGCACTCACATCGATGTAGTCGAACTTACCAGTATCAAGGTGCTTAACCAACGAGCGGATATCGTCGGCATCTTGTACCTTGGTATGGCGTTCTTCTGTTTGGTTTTCTGTCATGGCTTGTACTCAACCCAATTGCGCCCCTGCATTCGTACGTACGGCCTCCCCTCGTGCTGCATAACCACTACCCCTTCGTTTTCTGAAACTGCTTGGGTTTGTTCAAGACTTTGCGTTAGGGCCGCCCAGTTTATGGTGTCTTGTGCAAATACGTTGGTGTCAATAATTCGAGAAATTAAATCGGCTAATGCCAAAAAACTGCTTGGGCTTTCGACATGAATAGGCGTGCTCGGTGCGTTTGCATGTGTGCCAATTAAGCGCACCCCTACCGGCACATGCGTAATCGCTGGTGTTGGTATTTCGCGCATGCCAGAAATTTGCATTCGATCGCCGCTTAATGCTGCGCCGTGTTCTGGAATAAACACCAGTACAACTTGGCGGCCGCTATGTTCGAGCTGCTCAATAAAAGTGACCAGCTCCGTAAGCATTTGCCGCGCACGCTCAGCATAGGGAGCCGATCGGCTGCCGCCGTCGGCTGTGGCCTCGCGATTACCGTCATGTAAAGTAATGCTGTTATAGAGCAATGCAGCAGGTTTACGATTTGCTTGCTTGGTTTTATCTAGCCACAAATTTAAAACATCGAGGTCATCCCAGATCGGCGAGCCATCAAAACCTCTGAGTACCGGTTTTAAATGGCTTGGAATGAGTGGCTCTGCTGATGAATCTTCTCGAGCTAGATCATCGATAAACCGCTGGAATTCGCCGTCGTGGTTAAGTGCTATTGATGTATCAAAACCAATTGAACGTAAATTTTCGAATAATGAGCAATGTTGCTCGCTGTCTGCGTAAAGTTGCTGATGGGGTTGTTGCCCGCAGTTGGCCTGAAGTAATCGTGATACCGCTGGCCCACTGTAACTTGTAGCCGCATTGAAATCGTCGAAAATAATATCCATCTTTTCGAAAAGTGGATGTGTCAGTAAATTGGTTTCTTCAAGATCTGCCCACGAAATCGAGCAAATATTTAAAAATACAAGGTCAAAATTGGTGGCATCGGGGTTTGGTGATGGGAAACTAATATGGCGGCTGGCCTCGGCCTGATAAAACGTTTCTAATTCGGCATCAAGTAAATCGTTAAGTGATATTTGCTGCCCATGGTTGGCTTGTGCCGCGGTTGTTGTGGTATTGGCAACGGCACTCATTGCGTTTTTATCCGCGTTTATTGTGGCGATACTTTGCCATTGCAAACCGGGTAGCCCAATTTGTGGGGTGGTGCTTAGGGCAATAATTAATAAACCGAGCACCGTAAATAAAGTTAAACGAAACCATTGGGCTAAAAATAAATAGACGACTAAAAAAATAAAGCCGGCACCCAGTAAATTCCAATTAATAAAGCGTCCAATTAGTTCTAGTAGATAATGGCTAGAAAAATGCAAGACTTCGGGTTGGGCAAGCAGACGACTAAATGGTGGAAACCAGGTGTCGTGGTAAAGAACGGCTATGCCAATTGGGATGGCTAGGTATTGTCTTAATCGATGTAGCCATAGTGGCCGCAGCGGAAAAACCAAGGCAGCAAAAAACAACGCGTTATAAAACAGGTCAAAGTTGATGTAACCCGTTAGGTATAAGGCGAATTTGCCCAAAAAATAGAAATTCCAAAAGCCCAGGCCTCGCCACGCTGGGCCTAGTATTTGGTTTTGTTGCGGTGTTTGCTGCTTACTCGCGTTTATTTCCATGGTTTTAGGATGTTTTTATAGTGTTTTTTACTTTATTGATGGTCGATACGCTTTTAGTTGTGTTGCGGGTAATAAACGGTTGTCAATTTGTTGCCAAATACGATGAGCAATTGGATAAATGGTTAACCCAAGAAGCAATCCTGCAAGAAGAAAAATAATCATCAAACTAATAGGTCCTACTTTAAATTTTTGAACAATTAAAAATCACGGTTAGTTAAAAGCTTGCTAACTTGGGCTGAAAAACTTGTGATTCGGGTTGTAATGGCT
>DATGSD010000241.1:0-4501 GCA_035302965.1 Burkholderiaceae bacterium
CATTCTCTCAAGAAATGAAGCCTCCTCAAAACCCGGGGCGATTCACATCGTTATAGGAACACCGGCTCTCTGGTAACCCTCACAAATAATCGTAGTGTTTAAGGGTAGAATTTTCTGTATTCGAAAACCGATTCGTATAACCCGATAGACTGCCACAAACAAAGGAGACGCAAATAATATGTTTATTATTGATAAAAATAACAACCGCATTGTCCCAGTGCAGTCTAAAAGCTTTTTAGACTATGGTTTTACTGAGTGTTACCATCTACAAGAATGGCTCGCCAAACATCCTAGCGCTCTCGGCGGCGAAGAGCTTTTAATTATTCAAAAAGAGTTTGCTGGTTTTGATGATACGCGCGAGCGTCTCGACCTTTTAGCCTTAGATAAAAATGGCAGTTTGGTAGTTATCGAAAACAAACTCGACAATAGTGGTCGCGATGTTGTTTGGCAGGTAATTAAATATGCCTCATATTGCGCAAGCTTAACTCGTGCACAAATAGTAGAAATTTATCAAAAATACTTAGATCGCTATGAAAACGCAACTAATCAGCCAAAAAATGCCACTGAAAGTATTTGCGAGTTCTTAGAAGCGGTAAGTTTCGATGAGGTAAAACTTAATACCGGGAACAGCCAGCGGCTGGTTATGGTAGCGGCCGATTTCCCTAAAGAGGTGACAAGCACAGCGTTATGGCTATTAACCCAAGGCATCAGCGTACAGTGCTTTAAAGTCACCCCTTACGAAGTCGGAGAACAGTTGCTTATGAATGTTGAGCAAATCATCCCGACGCCAGAAGCCAAAGAATTAATGATCGGTATTACGGCTAAAGAAGCTGACGATAAAGATGTAGAAATTAAGCTACGTAAAAGCCAACGGCTGCGGCTAGAATATTGGGCCGAATTGCTAAAACTCTTCCAACAAAGTAGCTGCAATTTATTCGATAATATTAGCCCCAGTAAAGACCTTTGGTTATCTGCAGGTTCTGGCATAAGCGGCTGTAATTATCAAATGTATTTTCGACAACGAGAGATCGACGTACTTATATATATGTCGCGATCCTCAGCCGAAGAAAATAAGTTTTTATTTGATTTTTTACATGAAAACAAAGAAAAAATAAACGAAGCCTTCGGAGAGCCTTTAGAGTGGGATCGACTCGACGACAAAAAAGCATCCCGAATTCACTTCGGCCTAGAAGTTGATAGCTACGACAAAAGCCAATGGGAAGACTACCGACACTGGCATTTAGAACACATGACCCGTTTAGAAAAGGCTTTCGCTAATCCAATTAAAAAAGCCGGTGAAGCATTAAAAAAGTTCCAGTCGGCTGGCTAATTATTTTTAACGATGGCTGCGCTTACGCGGCCAACTCCCAGACTTCCCAAGCAGTTACCCCAACCCACACCCAAAACCGCCCCAACTTTGAGACACTTCCGCCACAAAATCATCGCTTTACAACACTTACTTCCCTAAACTAATCGGGTTTCATCAATAAGTATTGCGTTACGGCGCGTTTATAAAAATGGCGGCAATTACTTGCGTAAGCTAGTGTAATTACTTTTACACCTCATTTAAGGTTAGCAAATGGACAGCGGCAATTACCTTTCTACAGACATGGTAGGGCAAGAAGAGCGCAATGATTTTTGGCGCGAGGTATCGTCTTTGCTATACGAAATTACGCCCGTTAGCAGCCATGCTAGCAACGCCATTACGGGTTCGGTGCGCTCGCGGCTATTGGGCAATATGGTGGTGGGTAATACCACGTTTAACGACCAGTATTGCAACCGTAGCACGCGCTTAATTGCCCAAACCGATCTCGATTATTACTTGCTGCAATTGGTGCTGGCGGGCAATTACCGCGGCGATTTTAACGGGAATTATGTGTCGGTTGCGCCTGGCGATATTTTTATTCTCGACCTGTCGCAGCCGCTACAAAGTAAAAAAGAAGCGGGCTCGCGCTTAACCATTGTTATTTCTAGACACGAGCTTAAAAAGAAATGGGCTAATAAAAACCTGCATGGCATGGTTTTTAAAGCCGGAAGCTCGGCAAATAAATTATTAGCCGACTTTATGCTTTCAATTGATAGTAATTTAGATACGCTAGACAATAACGGCGTTTATGGGGTGCAAAAGGCCTTGGTTAGTTTGCTAGAAGCCGCCTTAAATGGCACTACTTTTACTAAAGAACAAACCTTGTCTACTAGCTTAACTTTGCGGCAATTGGTTTTACGTTACATTAACCAAAACCTATCTAACCCCGAATTAAGCCCAAACGATATCATGCAGCATTTTAAATTGTCGCGCTCGCATTTATATCGGGCATTCGAAAGCGATGTTGGCGTCGCCCAATTAATTAGAAACCGACGCCTCGATTTAGCCTATCGCACCATTTTATTAAATAAGCACGAGCCGCTATCAATTAAAGAGCTCGCGTATAAATGCGGCTTTTCACCCCGTTCGCAGTTTTCTACCTTTTTTAAAGACCGATTCGGCCTCGCGCCCAAAGACCTGCAAGGTTTGCAAGAAACCATCCCCAAAGATATGGATTCTGTCGAACTCTTTCACCGCTACGTAGCCAGCCGCGTACCCGATTAAGCATTCGTTTTATCAATTTAAAACAAAGAAAAGGGTATTCGCCCGTAAGCGAGAGTAAATAAAACAAGTACCTGCCTTGACAATACCCATATTGGGTCTTATCGTACCCATATTGGGTCTTAATAAGAGTAGAAAAATGGGAATTGCGGACGCTTTATTTACGAAAGCGCAACAAAAAGTACTCACTATTTTGTTTGGTCAGCCCGATAAAAGTTATTATTTAAACGAAATTGTGCGCTTAGCTGATATAGGCCGTGGGGCGGTTAGCCGCGAGTTAGCACGGCTAACCGAAGCGGGCTTGCTTACGCGTCGCAAAAAAGGCAACCAAGTACATTATCAGGTTAATCCCAACCTTCCGATTAAAGACGAATTAATCTCAATAGTCAGAAAAACTTTTGGGGTTAAAGCAATTTTGGAAGACGCGCTATTACCGCTGCAACCGCATTTGCAAGAAGCTTTTGTCTACGGTTCGGTAGCCTCAGGCAAAGCCCACGCTGAAAGTGATATCGACCTTATGCTAGTAGGAAATAAGTTAAGCTACAGCGCAGTCATCGAATTATTAGACGGTGCCGAACACACTTTACAACGCAAAATCAATCCAACCATTTACACCCCCGAAGAATACGCAAATCGCTTAAAAAAAGGGCAAAGCTTCTTAACCAAAGTGGTAGATCGAGACCGATTAAAACTATTTGATCGCTAAAGGAACCGCGAATTGGACGTTTTAGAAAACCTGGTAAAAATTCGCAAATTAAAAAAAGAACCCTTTAATGCGGCAGAATTTAACGGGATGATGCGCTTAGCTAATAGTCGCTTGAAAGATGCTCTGATACCCGGATTAAGCGAAGACAGCCAGTTTCTATTGGCTTATGGTGCTGCGCACGGTTTTGCTTTGGCTGCTTTACGCAAATATGGCTATCGTTCCGAAAGCCGATACATTGTTTTTCAGTGCCTGCAACATACGTTAGGTTTAAGCAAATATAAATGGCGGGTTTTAGACAAATGCCACAACGTCCGAAACCTGGCCGAATATGAAGGTCATTTGGATATCGACAGCCAACTATTAAAAGAGTTAATAGAAATAACAAAAGACCTTCAACGACTCACACAATCTTTAAGAAAAAACTAAATTCCTCGAGATATTGCTCAACCGATTAAAACTGATGGTTTAAGCCAAAACCCGCTTCGCCACCTTTTATCTGGTCGATATAAGCCAAGCCTGTGCCATACGAGCCGTAGCCGTAAAGAGTGGTGCGTTTTGATAATTTATAGGTGTACATGGCGGCGTAGATGGTTTGTGTTTTGGTCGCCAAGCGTTGGCCGGGGTGGTGGTCGGCGTAAACATCGCTTAGGTTTGAGCTAGAGCGCGTCCACGCCAAGCCCAATTGCCCGCCGCCTAACGGCATCGATACGCTAATTAAATAGTTGCGCGATTTAAAACCCTGGCTGTTATAGCTGCCCAAGCCACTAACAGGCGCATCAAAGGTCGAGCCGCTAACATAGCCTGGGCTTTTTAATTTGCCATTGTGGTCTTGGCCGTAGGCAATATTTACAGTAAAGGCGTCAAAATCGTAAGAGGCGGCGGCCATCCAATTGCGTACGCGGTAGCCCAAACGTTGGCCGTCGCTTTTATTGGCCTGCTGCCAGTCGTGTACGGCGGCCAAGGTTAAGGGGCCGCTTTGGTAATGAACGCCGGCCGATAATAAATAATCGCGATCGCCCAGACGCTCGGTGCCTGTGGCTTTATCTTTCACAAAACCACCATCGGTGGCGTAAGCGACACCAGCAGTAAAGCCCGACCACGTTGGGCTAATGTATTTCAGAACATTACTTGTTCGAACACCCACGGCACCAAAGGCGTTTTCGGCTTCGCCCATGCCCTTGGTGGCGTCAACGTCGATAAAATCGTCG
>DATGSD010000242.1:0-7121 GCA_035302965.1 Burkholderiaceae bacterium
CGAAAAAACCACTTTGGCAGGGTCGCCACCGATGGCTAAAACACGTTCGAGCTCGCCGCCCGAAACGATATCAAAGCCGCTGCCTAATTGGCGAAATTGGTCGAGTACGGCCAGGTTAGAATTGGCCTTCATACCAAAGCAGATTAAGACGTTACGGTCTTCCATGCCGAGCTGGTAAGCTTGCCAGGCGTCTTTGAGCGCTTGGCGTGAATAGATATATAACGGCGTGCCAAATTGTTTGGCAAGCTCGGTAAGCGCCAGGCCTTCCGCGTAAAGCGTGTTGTTTTGATAGTGAAAGTGAGCAGAAACAGTCATAAATAAGTCATAAGCAAACTAGCTTACCGAACCCAACAGGCTGGTTAAGTAAATGTTGGCTAGGTTAGGTTGATAAATACTTTACAGGACGTGTGCTTAGGTGATTTGGCCCAAGGTTTGTTGTGACACGCGGTGATGCTGCATACGTGTTGTTGTTTTTCTGTGGCTGTACGCTGACCTTGTTGGGCATATAAAGTGGGCCCTTTTGCCCGCAGGCTGTCACACTCATGACAGCAAGTAGGGTGAGGACTAGGCGAGCAAGCATCAAGTAAGGGGTTGCCATGAGGCTGGCCTCAGAATTGGATGGGTTGGGCCTGCGCACCGCTATTGCTGCGAGGGCTTAGTTCGTTTAGCAGCTTGCCAATGCCGTCCAGACTGTCGGGGTTGCTGGGGGCATCACCTTGAAAGCTCCCAGAAGGTGCTTGACTGGGGAACATAGCATCGGCGCTGTACAGCTGATCGCCGGGCATGGGTAAACCAACACGGGCGACAGCTTTTCCGGGTGGGAACTCGGCAAAGTAATAGTCGCCGTTGATTTTATTTAGGCCGCTGGGCATGGCTGCGGGCTCTTCGACAGGCATATCTTCGAGCGCAGTGCGCATGTAATTAATCCAAATTGGCAGGGCGGCGCCACCACCGGTTTCTCCTACCCCAAGTGAGCGGGGGCGGTCGAAGCCCATCCAGGCAACCGTGACCAATTTAGGGGTATAACCCGCAAACCAAGCATCGTGAGAGTCGTTGGTGGTACCGGTTTTACCTGCGATATCGTTGCGTTTAAGTTCGCCTCGGGCGCGTGCTCCGGTGCCATACGTGGCGACTCCACCCAGAAGATCGTTCATCACCCACGCGGTACGCGGGTCGATGACTCGGGCAGTGCTATCGCCAGCTATCGTTGGTTTGGCTTGCATAATGACGTTGCCATCGGCATCGGTAACCCGGTCGATTAAATAGGGTTGGATGCGATAGCCCCCATTAGCAAATACTGCAAAACCGCCTGCTAATTGCAAGGGGGTGACATTACCCGCACCAAGGGCCAGGGGTAAAACGGCAGGGTTACGTGCCCGATCGAAGCCAAATCGTGTGATGTAGTCTTGTACATATTGTGGCCCTACTGCTTGCATAACGCGGATCGACACCATGTTTTTAGACTTGTATAAACCTTCACGGAAGGTAACCATGGGCGAGTAAGTATTGCCGTAGTTTTTGGGGTGCCAGGCCTTAGAGCCCGTTTGTTTGGCGGTTAACACAAAAGGTTCGTCGGAAATTTGTGTGGCTGGCGTTAAACCTCGCTCGAGCGCAGCAGCATAAATAAAGGGTTTAAAGGCCGAACCCGGCTGGCGCCACGCCTGTGTGGCCCGATTAAACTGTTCTTCGAAATCGAAACCGCCCACCAGCGCTTTAATGGCGCCATCTTGGCTGCGCAACGAAATTAATGCTGCCTGCACGCTGGGCTTATTGATTAGCTCCCAGTACTCGCCCGTGTTGCGAATAAATACCACCGAACCCCGTTGGATTTTTTTATCAGGCTGGGCATTTGGGCCAAGGCCACGCGCAACAACACGTAGCGCTGCTGGGTTGGTAATTTCGACGATTTGCCCCGAGCTGCGTGCGACGACGACTTTTTCGGGGCTAGCCGATAACACCAAGCCCATAAGAAGGTCGTCGGAGTCGGAGAATTTCTCTTGTAAGCGGTCGATAATGGCATCAAGTTGTAAGGGATGGTCTTCGATGCCTTGGGGTAATTTAATGGTTTCGGCTGGGCCCGGATA
Organism: Burkholderiaceae bacterium; assembly: GCA_035302965.1. Taxonomy (GTDB): domain Bacteria; phylum Pseudomonadota; class Gammaproteobacteria; order Burkholderiales; family Burkholderiaceae_B; genus DATGSD01. The sequence continues at coordinate 2,085 of DATGSD010000242.1, forward strand.
GATGGCACGGCGGGTATACGTTAGTACACCTTCGCGCACGGCGTTATAGGCCGCTTCTTGGTCTTTTGAGTTAATCGTGGTGTAAATGTTGAAGCCACGAGAATAAATATTGTCTTGATAAACTTGGTAAAGCAATTGGCGAGCTAGCTCGGCCGCGTATTCGCCTTTAACGGCATAGCCACCCGCCGGGGTGCCGGGCGCTGAGCGCAGCTCGATGGGCTGATTGGAGGCTTCTTCGTATTCTTGTTGGGTGATGTAGCCTAAATCGCGCATGCGGCCAAGTACGTAGGCCTGACGAGCTTTAGCACGTGGCATATTGGCCCGAGGGTTGTAGCGTGAGGGTGCTTTCGGGATGCCCGCTAACATAGCGGCTTCGGCTGTAGTAACTTCGGATAACTGCTTACCAAAATAGGTGCGCGACGCTGCGGCAAAACCATAAGCCCGATGACCCAAATAAATTTGGTTCATATAGAGGTCGAGGATTTCGTCTTTGGTAAGAGTGGCTTCAATTTTGAACGTAAGTAAAAGCTCGTAAAATTTACGGGTATAGGTTTTTTCGGAGCTTAAGTAAAAGTTACGCGCCACCTGCATGGTAATGGTGCTAGCCCCTTGGGTTTTAGACATATGCGTTAGGTTGGCAATAACCGCACGCGCCACCCCCATCCAGTTAATGCCGCTATGCTCGTAAAAACGGTCGTCTTCGGCTGATAAAATAGCCGATTTCATGACGTCGGGAATTTCGTGAAAACGCAATACATTGCGGCGTTCTTCGCCAAATTCGCCAATTAAAACGTTATCGGCCGTATAAATACGTAAGGGCACCCGAGGGCGGTAATCGATCATGGCCGAAAGGTCGGGCAAATTGGGCCAGGCCAGCGCAAGCGCAAGGCTGCCTAGTATTGCGCCGCACAAACCAAGGCCGGCCACAAATACCACCGATTTAAAGAGGAATCGACCCAGCCACGAACCCCGTGGCGCAGATTTTTTAGAGGAAGCAGTAGAACTCATTGATGGCGATTTTAAGCCAGGTAGCGGCTAAGCTGGGCGGTTTGGCCCAGAATTTTGTAAGTGATTAATGCAGTGTAGCTAGCTGTAAACGGATTGCAAGTGAGATAATACATAAATGAAGAAACATTCTCGTGGCCGTCGATTAGCTGGCCGTATGCGTCGCTCAAAAAATACAAACCCTGCGTTAAGCGATAACAAGCTGCCTTATACGCAGCCGATTATTTTGGTGGGCATGATGGGCGCCGGTAAAACCACAGTTGGGCGTGCTTTGGCAAAAGCATTACAACGCGATTTTATCGACCTAGACCATGCGATAGAAGCGCAATGCGGTGTTCCGGTAGCCACTATCTTTGACATCGAAGGCGAAGAAGGGTTTCGTCGTCGCGAAACTAAAATGCTTAAACGCTACGCCAACCAGCCAGGCATTGTATTGGCTACGGGCGGCGGGGCTGTGGTACGCCCCGAAAACCGTCATTACCTTAGCCAGGGCGGCGTGGTTGTGTACTTGCGTGCCACATTATCCCATTTATATCAACGTCTTGCACGCGATCGCAGCCGGCCGCTGCTACAAACAGAAAATCCAAAACAACGTTTGCAAGACCTCTTAAACCAACGCGAGCCATTGTATAACGAGTTGGCCACAGTTGTTTTTGATACTGGCAACAAATCAATACCACAAACGGTTAGACAATTAACCCATTTATTACGAGAAGCGAGGCCCAAAATGATAACGGTCGATGTAAGCACACCGGGTGGCAACTACCCTATTTGTATTAATCCCGGTCGCCTAAATTTTTTAAGCGAAAACATCCCGGTTGATGCCTCAAGTATCGCTTTGCTTACCAACCACGAAATTGACACCTTATACGGTGAGCAGGTACGGGCGGCGCTAAAGGCTAGCGGTAAGCCACTTACGGTTATTCATTTGCCTGAAGGCGAGAACCATAAAAACTGGCAAACTCTGCAAAAAATATTTGATGAGTTGTTAGCCAAACAGTTTGACCGTCGTTCGGTATTAGTGGCTTTGGGCGGCGGCGTTATTGGCGATATTACTGGGTTTGCCGCCGCAACCTTTATGCGCGGCGTGCGTTTTATTCAGGTGCCCACAACACTGCTTGCTCAGGTCGATTCTTCGGTGGGTGGCAAAACAGCTATCAACCACCCCTTGGGGAAAAACATGATAGGCGCCTTCTATCAACCCATTGCTGTCGAGATCGATACCAACGTTTTAACCACTTTACCGAAACGCGAAATATCTGCTGGCTTAGCCGAGGTAATTAAATACGGCTTAATTATCGATGCCGATTTTTTTGACTGGTGCGAAGAAAACGCCCAGCGCTTGTTAGCGCTCGAGCCGCAAGCAATTCAATACGCAATTCAGCGCTCTTGTGAACTAAAGGCAAAAGTCGTTGGGCTTGATGAGCGCGAAGGCGGGGTTCGAGCCATTTTAAATTTGGGTCATACATTTGGGCACGCCATCGAAACTGGCGTAGGCTATGGGCAATGGTTGCACGGCGAGGCCGTTGGCTGTGGCTTGGTATTAGCAGCGGGCCTGTCAGCACAGTTACTGGGCTTGCCACCCGAAAGTGTCGAGCGCACGCGCGCCTTAGTAGAAGCGATTGGCTGCCCAACCGAGCCGCCGCAATTTGCTATCGAACGTTGGGTGCAGTTAATGCGTTCCGATAAAAAGGCGCAAGACGGCGAAATGCGTTTTGTCTTGTTGTCGCGCATTGGCGAAGCCGTGGTGCAATCTGTCTCGGTTACAGCGCTTAGCCAGTTTTTGCAAGAAGAGGTAGCAATAACATCCTCTAATTAACAAAGGGTGTTGCTGTTAACCTTTAAAAACCGTCTCTATTAATAACTTAGCAGCGTGTTATGACTTCTCTTGCTTCTTATGCTTGCCACCCAGAGAAAACACGGGGTCGTCGCTACCCAGAACCGCCGCCAGCAAGCCGCACGCCCTATCAGCGCGATCGCGATCGTATTGTGCATTGCAAGGCGTTTCGCTTACTCGAATATAAAACGCAGGTCTTTGTTAACCACGAAGGCGATTTGTTTCGAACACGCCTAACGCATAGTATCGAAGTGGCACAAATTGCGCGCGCTTTAGCCCGCAACCTAGGTTTAAGCGAAGATTTAATCGAAGCCATTTCATTGGCCCACGATTTAGGCCACACCCCTTTTGGCCATGCTGGCCAAGATGAACTTAATGCCTGCTTACGTCAGCTGGCTCCTGAAGCCGGTGGCTTTGAGCATAATTTGCAAAGTTTGCGGGTTGTTGACGAGCTCGAAACGCGTTATGCCGAGTTCGACGGGCTTAATTTGTGTTTTGAAACCCGCGAAGGCATTTTAAAACGGTGCTCGGTATCGCATGCGCGTACGCTCGGAGACGTTGGCCAACGCTTTATTGATAAAACCCAGCCCTCGCTCGAGGCACAAATTGCCAACTTGGCCGACGAAATTGCCTACAACAATCACGATGTCGACGATGGTATCCGTTCGGGCTTAATTACCATAGACGAGCTGTGCGAAGTTCGCATTTTCGCCAATCATTACGAAAAAGTTCGCGCCAAATACCCACAGGTTGAAGACAAGCGGGCGGTTGCAGAGACTATTCGTTCAATGATTAACACCTTGGTACTCGACCTTACCGCTGCCACGCGTGCCAAATTAAACGAATTTCAGCCCGATTCTGTCGATGCGTTACGCCAATGCCCACCGTTAGCACGGTTTTCTCCAGAAATTCGCGAACAAGCCAACGAATTAAAGCGTTTTTTACTACACCGTTTATATCGCCACCCACGGGTTTTACGCATGACCAATAAAGCCCGAACCATAGTGCGCGAATTGTTTACGGCCTATTTAAGCGAGCCCCGTTTACTTGCTGCCGAGCATCAGCGTGAATCGTCGGTAGAGCAAGCGCGTGCGATTGCCGACTACATTGCCGGCATGACTGACCGTTTCGCCATTAAAGAGCATCGCGACTTATTTCGAATGGACTAATACCTCTTGGTTTGGGGCCATTTAGCCACACCTAAACGCACAAAAACGCTCTATATATCGATTTTGCTGAAAATAATCGATAAAAATGCGAGAATTTAAATAATCTGTCAAGCTTAAAAGAGCGGCGTTTTGATAGCAATCAAGCGTCATTAATTGTTAGTAACTGGGCGCGGCTTCTGGCTAGTTAACACGGCGAAGGCGCGCTACAGTAAGTAGTAAATACGTTTTTGTTTGGCAACTTAATGTGGCGACGGCGAATAATAATTTGTAAGCGCCGTCTATACAGTGGTTTGCTAGCCGATTTACGGAGCCCCCATGATAGTACTTACCAACGACGTTTTTCAGATGCCACAAATCGATTTCGAAGAGGTAATGAATTACCTACTCGAAACTGGCAAGCGCACGCATCAACTTTGGTTAACCGACGATTCCTTAGGTTTTATTGCTCGCGGGCGCGAATATCGTAGCGAGTTTCACATCAACCCTAGCTACGAAGTGCAAGTATCGTTAAAAGGTCACCAAGATCTTATATATCGCACACCCGATGGCGAAATTAAAACCGCTCATATGCCCGAAGGTACTTGCTTATTTACGCCCCCATTTGTGCCGCATTCGCCTCGGTTCGGGCCCGATGCCTTTCAATTTATTATCGAACGTGCCCGTAAGCCTGGCGAACTCGATCGGTTTCATTGGTTTTGCCCTAAGTGCGACAACTTTTTGCACGAAGAAGAATACTACGTTGGCGATTACACCAACGACCCAGTTGGCCAGGCCTACGCTAATTTTTATAACAACGAAGAACACCGCACCTGCAAGGAATGTGGCACGGTTATTCCTGCCCCCGACGGTAATTTATAACGGCGTCTGTGACGCTAAAAAAAGACTCTTTAAATACCGCCCCGTGTAGCTATGCTCGCAGGCGGCGATGGTTTCGGGGGTGCCTTCGGCAATAATTTGCCCGCCTCCATCGCCGCCCTCGGGGCCTAGGTCGACAATCCAGTCGGCGGTTTTAATAACGTCAAGGTT
>DATGSD010000243.1:0-4734 GCA_035302965.1 Burkholderiaceae bacterium
ACTCAACCGACCCTGAAAGCCAGAAAGCCACACCAAAATTGTTCAAAAACCGTTTAGCTTGGCAAGTTACTTTATTTATGGGGTTTCAGTCGGCTGTTGCTTATTGTGTCTTTGGTTGGCTGCCCACCATCTTAATCGAACGCGGGCTTTCGGCCATGTCGGCTGGCTTTATCTTGTCGATTGCCTTAATTGTGCAATTGCCCTCGTCAGTTATTGGGCCTTGGCTCGGAACCCGCGGCAAAGATCAGCGCGGCGCCATTTTGTTGTTTATTATTTGTAATTTAATCGGCCTGAGCGGCCTTTTTTACGGGCCACTTAGCTGGGCATGGCTGTTTGGTACCATTCTTGGCCTAGGTTTAGGGGGCGTCTTTAGCCTAGCGCTAGCACTATTGGTCTTACGGGCCCCTACTACCTTGGTGGCCGCGGCTATTTCTGGCATGGCTCAAGGTATTGGTTATTTAGTGGCTGCCACTGGGCCACTTATTGTTGGGCTTTTGCACGACATTACCGGCAATTGGTATTTGCCCAGCGCCTTTTTTGGCCTTTTAATTTTATTGTCGCTCGCTTTTGGCATGGGCGCCGGACGATCTCGGTATATCCAGGCCCAATAAGCCATTGTGCCAATGTCTTTAACACCCAATTCGTTTAAAGCCTACTGCCTCACGGAAGCTATTCGCCTACAAGAAAGCCAGTTAGGGCCGCTCGACGATAGGCAGGCTGTTCGTTGGGCACGTACACGCAGCGCATCTACATTCGCCGAGCGCGTACAATGGCGGGCCATTTTTCTGGCCAAAAAAGAAACACTCGATCAAGCCCTAAACGCCTGGTTGCAGCTTGCAGCGTGGCTACTTATTGCGCTGGCATTTATAGCAATTGTCGCAGGTTTAAGCAGCACACTAACTGCTCTGGGCGATGGTGCACAGCCCGTTAATTTATTTCTTGCCCTCATGGTTTTATTAGGGCTAAACACCCTCAGTTTTATCATTTGGCTAGCTAGCTTTATCTGGCCGAAAAAATCAAACCAAGGGGGCCTGGGCGCCTTTTGGTTTTGGTTAATCGGCAAAGCCAGTCAAAGCCGCGGCGCTAAGCTAGTTGGAGCTGCCTTTATTCAGCTCAGCCATCGGCAAGGAGGCTTACGTTGGTTATTTGCCGCGGTTAGCCACACTCTTTGGTTAATCGCTTTACTAGCTGTTGTACTCACCTTGTTGGTTTTACTATCGGCGCGCCTTTACACATTTAAGTGGGAAACCACTCTTTTGTCGCTTGATGTTTTTATTTGGCTAACAAAGGCAATTGGCTGGCTACCCGCTAAACTCGGGTTTCAATTGCCCTCTGAGGCGCTTATTCAGGCCAGCGACGGGCAACAGCCGTTGGCTAGGCTAGAACATGCTGTTTGGTCAAGTTGGCTATTAGGCGCCATTGTTGTTTACGGGCTGCTGCCTAGGTTTATCGCCTGTGTGCTAAGTATTTTCATTAGTTGGCGTGCCTTACACACGCAAACAATCACGCTACAACAACCTTATTATCAAAACTTACAGGCTCGCTTACAAGCGCCACTTGCTGCAAATACCGACGGCGCCAAAGGGGCAGAAACCATCGGGGTGCGACGCTATCAAGCCTTGCCGCCTACCAACCAGTTAGCAACGCCATCTGCAAAAAACATTATTGCTGGGCTAGAGCTAGGCACCCAACACCAATGGCCACCTAGGGCATTACACACTAACAACATCGAAGACGCAGGGCTTATCGACAGCCTAGAACAACGCAATGCCTTACTCGATAAACTGGCTGGGCAAGCAGCCAATAAACTTTTATTAGTTTGTGATGCTAAGCAAACCCCAGACCGTGGCATTATTCATTTAATTCTCGACTTAGGCGAATACGCCCAACAGCTTCACATCGCCTTCAGCCAACCGTTAGTAGAAGAAACACCAGACCACACCGCAGCAAGCCGCAACAACACGGTAAGGCCTAACACAGCACGGCAATCGCGTTCGAGCTCTACAATATCAAGCCAAACACCTATTCACCCCGCTTGGTTAGAGCGGTTACAAGCAAGCGGTATCGACGCCCAGCAAATCCATGAGCGACTCATCGACGGCCTCAACTGGTTACAAAACGCCAAACCCTAAACTAAGCGACAGCCCATTACAAGAACGGCTGCGGCTAGCCATTGTTGGTCACACCAATACCGGCAAAACATCGCTATTACGTACCCTGGCGCGCAACCCCCTGTTTGGCGAAGTTGCCGACCAACCCGGCACAACTCGTTTTGTCGAAAAACTAAGTTTAAGTAGTTCAAACCTTAACGATGCTGTAATTGAATTCTTCGACACACCTGGCATAGAAGACAGCATTGGTTTGCGCGACTATTTCGAGCAACTCAATCAGAACAAACCGCGCCTTGATGGTGTAGCCGAAGTAAAACGCTTTTTAACAACCCCCGAAAGCCAAGGCCGCTTCGAGCAAGAGGCACGGGTGCTAAAGCAGTTACTTGAATCTGATGCTGCCTTATATGTCGTTGATGTGCGCGACCCAATTCTGGCAAAACATCAAGACGAACTCGCCTTACTAGCACGCTGTGGCCGGCCATTATTACCAGTCCTTAACTTTTTACACGGCCACAAAGACCAAACCCAAACGTGGCGCAAAGCGTTGGCCAATTTGGGTTTGCATATTTGTGTCGAATTTGACACCGTTGCACCTGCACTTGATGGCGAAGACCAACTTTACCAACGCTTAAGCCTGATGCTCGAACACCATACTTATGTATTAGAACGTTTTCGAGAAAACATACAGGCAGAAAGGCAAGCGCGCTTAAACACCGCCTACACCGTTATTGCCGATTTATTAATTGATGTGGCGGCCTATCGCTTAAACGTTAAAAACGATACGACTGCCCTAGAGCAAGCCAGCCAAAACATGCACAATACGGTTCGGCAACGCGAACAACTGTGCATCCGCGAACTATTGCAGGTTTATAATTTTAGGCAGTCTGACTACCCTAACCACCCCCTGCCCTTAAAAGACGGTAGCTGGCCGCTCGACCTTTTTAACCCCGAGGCCCTTAAAGAAATGGGCATAGAGCTTAGCAAAGGGGTGGCTGCAGGAGCTGTTGCTGGTTTAACCATCGATGCCTTAACCGGTGGGCTAAGTTTAGGCGCTGCAACCGTTATTGGCGCCACCACCGGCGGTTTATGGCAAGGTGCCCGAAAGTTTGGTCGGCAACTACTGGGGCAAGTCCGCGGTTACCAAGACCTGGTCGTTGACACGCCAGTACTATGTTTATTAGCTTTACGGCAATTGCATTTGCTTAATGCCTTATGTCATCGAGGCCATGCGGCGATCAACCCAATAGAAATCGTCGAAGGCAATAACGGCCATAATAAGCCCACTATTTGGCATCAAAACCAATTGCCGCCTATATTAAGGCAAGCGCGCAACCACCCCGAGTGGTCGACCCTAAGCCATCTTCAGAAAACCAGCATCGCTCGCGAAGATGCCATCACTGAATTAAGCCAACAGCTAAAAAACGACTGGCATATTACATCTTAAAATAGGCCTTATTTAAGCCCAAACATTCCACCAGCTATGAGTCAATCGCCAAAACGAAAAGCCACAAAAGCGGTTAAGCAACCTCGATCACGTGCTGCGAAAACCACGCGCGACAATATTTTGCGCTCAGCAAAACGCATTTTTTCTAAAGAAGGCTATAGCGGTGCGCGTGTCGACAGAATTTCTAAGGCCGCTAAATCGCACGACAGCCTTATCTATTATTATTTTGGCAGCAAAGAAAAGCTTTTTGTAGCCGTTCTCGAAAATGCGTATCAAGACATGGTCGAGGCCGGCAAAGCCTTGACCCTTAACCCCAACGACCCCATCCAATCGTTTCGAACCATTACCGAATTTCCGTTTCGCTACTACTTAAAAAACCCCGAATTAATTGTTTTGTTAGGCACCGAAAACCTACAGCAAGGCAAGCATATTGCTAAATCTGACAGTGTCGACCATTATTCTTTGCCGGTTATTAAAATGCTCGAAGATGTGGTTAAGCAAGGGCAAGAACTAGGGCTGTTTCAGCCTAATATTAATTGCCGACAACTTTATATGGCCATGACGGCACTAGGGTATTTTTATGTCTCAAACCGGTACACTTTCTCGACCTTTTTAAACACCGACTTAATGCAAGAAAGCGAAACCGAGGCCTGGGCTCGGTATATTAGCGACCTGCTTTTGCTACGTGTGCAGCAAGCCAACAATAACGAAGCTACCTAAGCAGTAATAACGCAACAAAGCTAAATAGCGCCCTGCGCCTTAAGTTCTGCGATAGCTTGCTCGTCAAAACCCAGCTGTTTTAAAACGTCGTTGGTGTTTTCTCCGAGAGCAGGGGGCGCATCGTTATAGCGCACCGGGCTTTTTGATAGGCGCATCGGGTTAGCAACCAAATCGACATCGCCATACGTATTTGACGGCACCGTAACCTGCAGGCCCCGAGCTTTTACTTGCTCTTCTTCAAAAACACGGTCGATGGTGTTAATTGGTCCACACGGAAACCCATATTGAATACCGAGCTCGCGCCATTCGTCGATGGTGCGCTGTTTTGTATAGCTTTCAAGTATGGCAACCAAAGCGTCACGATTTTGGACGCGTAACGGGTTCGTTTTAAAACGCTCATCGTCGGCCAACGACGCACAACCCGCTGCTTGGCAAAAATTGGCAAATTGGCCGTCGTTA
>DATGSD010000244.1:0-2699 GCA_035302965.1 Burkholderiaceae bacterium
CACAAGAAGCGCTCGAATTGTTGCCACAAGCTCCGGGCGAATTAGCCACCGTGGCTGCCGGCATTAGCGAAGCCGGCCGATTAGCCGACTTTGTCGATGGCTTAATCGACCTTAAACCTGCTGAAAAGCAAGACATACTTGAAACCATCGATTTAAAATAGCGGCTCGACAAAGTATTAGCGGCCTTAACGCACTTCACCGAAGTCCTGCGCATTAGCCAAACCATCGATCAAGAAACCAAAGAGCGTTTCGAAGACCGACAACGCGAGGTGCTTCTACGCGAGCAATTAAAAACCATTCAGCAACAGTTGGGTGAAGACGATGGCAACGCTGCCGAACTCGCCGAGCTCGAAGAGCGTCTTAACAAGGTTAATATGCCTGAAGACGTCGAAAAGACGGCAAGAAAAGAGTTTCGCCGTTTGCAACAAATGCCAGACGCGTCGGCCGAATATTCTTCGTTGCGCAGCTATCTCGAATGGTTGGTCGAACTGCCCTGGGATGATCCTGGCCCCGAGCCCATCGATATTGCTCGCGCACGCGAAATCCTCGATGCCGACCATTATGGTCTCGACAAAATCAAGCGGCGCATTCTCGAATATTTAGCGGTGCAAAAATTAAACCCGCAGGGTAAAAGCCCTATTTTGTGTTTTGTTGGGCCGCCCGGCGTAGGTAAAACCTCTTTAGGCCAAAGTATTGCGAAAGCAACTGGCCGCGAATTTGCGCGTTTAGGTCTTGGTGGCGTACATAGCGAAGCCGAAATTCGTGGTCATCGGCGCACCTATATTGGTGCTTTGCCGGGCAATATTATTCAATCGATTCATAAAGCCGGTTCGCGCCACTGCGTTTTAATGCTTGATGAAATCGACAAAATGGGCGCCGGAGTTCAGGGCGACCCGTCGGCCGCACTGCTTGAAGTGCTCGACCCAGAGCAAAACAGCGCCTTTCGCGATAACTACTTAGCCGTGCCATTCGACCTTTCAAAGGTTATGTTTATCACGACAGCAAACCGGCTCGATACTATTCCTGGGCCTTTGCGCGACCGCATGGAAATTATTAATTTGGCCGGCTACACCCTCGAAGAAAAAACCCGTATTGCCGAGCGCTACCTCATAAAGCGCCAGCAAGAAGCTAACGGTTTAAAGGCCGATCAATTCAGCTTAAGCGATGCAGCGTTACAAAAAATTATCCGTTCGTACACCCACGAAGCTGGGGTGCGTAATCTCGAGCGCGAGATTGGCAGCGTCTTGCGCCATGCAGCCGTCGAGATAGCCGAAGAACGTAGTACGCACGTTAGCATCGATGTCGACGACGTGCGCAAAATACTTGGCCCCGAAAAATACGAAAGCGAGGTTGCGTTGCGCACTAGCCTACCTGGCGTAGCTACAGGCTTGGCCTGGACGCCAGTAGGTGGCGACATTCTGTTTATCGAAGCTAGCCGAGCGCCGGGCAAAGGGCGGCTTATCTTAACCGGTCAACTGGGCGATGTGATGAAAGAAAGTGCCCAGGCTGCGTTAACTCTCGTTAAAAATCAAGCTGCCAACTTGGGCTTAAACACTAGCGATTTCGACGAGTCAGAAATTCATGTGCACGTGCCCGCAGGCGCCATACCCAAAGATGGCCCCAGCGCAGGTGTAGCCATGTATGTGGCTTTGGCCTCTTTATTTACCGATAGGCCCATCCGTCATAATTGCGCGATGACGGGCGAAATTAGCCTACGCGGATTGGTATTACCCGTTGGTGGCATTAAAGAGAAAGTACTTGCCGCTTTACAGGCCGGTATCGATACTGTCTTGCTACCGGCACGTAACAAGAAAGACCTCGATGACATCCCGGCCGAAGCACAAGAAAAGCTTACATTTGTGTTTCTAGAAAATGTTAGTCAGGCGCTCGACGTAGTTTTAGCCGAAACCACGCTAAGCGATTAAACGTGCTTTGTGGGTGTTTATGGGCTGGCTTAATGGTTTACTGCTAAGCCAGCCGCGCAACAATTAATAGCACTATAAGACGCGAAATCGTTGTACCGAATAAACGGTGTTAGCCACACCCAAATATGCGCACCCAGTAATACCGACATCCAGTCATACCGTTAACCACGCGCAGCGACCGATTCTTGAGCTGCCTCTTTATCGTGTTGTTGCTGTGCGGTAAATTCGCTAGCAATTTGTTCAGCAATCGCTTCGGGCGATTGCTGGTTGGTATCGATGCTTAATTGTGCCCGTGCGTATAGCTTGCGCCGTTCGGCCATGGTGTCACGAATATTTGTCATGGCTTCGCGCTCAAGCTGATGGGTGGCAATACGCGCATCGTGCTGCGCCATAACGCGGCGAAAATACTCTTCGGGTTCGGCGTGTAACCAAACGGTATAAAACGAATGCAGTAATAACTCGTAAGTTGAAGGTTCGACAACTATCCCCCCACCGGTCGCCAAAACCAATTCGGGGTGAGAAGCAATCACTTGGTCAAGACATTGGCGCTCGAAACGCCTAAACCCGCCTTGCCCGTAAACAGAAAACAAACTACCCAGGCTAAGGCCGGCCACTTTTTCGACTTCGCGGTTAAGCTCGATGAATGGCAATCGTAATTTTTCGGCTAACAGTGGCCCTATTGTCGATTTGCCCGAGCCCCTGAGGCCGGTTAAGGCAATTCGTTTGGGTGTCGCTTGGGTTTCGCCTTCGGCCAGTTCGGCGATTAAATCGTCG
>DATGSD010000245.1:0-10966 GCA_035302965.1 Burkholderiaceae bacterium
GCCAACGCCAAATTACCCGTTACCCCGCCCGAAAAAATCGGCATCGTAATTTCGGGGCTGTACGACCAGAAACGCCGATTTGAGCCAAATAAGTGACCCAATTCGGGGCTGGCAAAGCCCAATAAGCCCGTAATGGAAATTCGGGGAAAGAATGCGGCGCGCGCAGCACCAATATTAGCATTAGCACCCTTGAGGGCATGCTCGGAACTAATAATGTCGGGCCGACGTATAAGTAAATCGGAAGGCAGGCCCACAGGAATATTGGCTAAAAGCTGATCTTTGCCAAATGGCGCGGCTTCGGGCAGTTGTGTTGGGATTTCGGTGCCCAGCACAAGCTGTAAGGCATTACCCGCTTGTTCGCGCTGGCGCCGTGTTTCGGCCAAGGCAGCGCGAGCCGAGTCGAGTTGACTTTGCGCTTGGTTGAGATCGAGCGCACTTGCAATACCATTGTCGTAATGCGTGCGTACGATGTCGTAAGTGCCTTGACGTGCCTCGAGTGTTTTCTCGAGTAAACCAAGCTGTTCTTCAGCCGCTCGTAATTTGAAATAGGCTTCGGCCACTTGTGCTACCAAGCTGATTTCGACCGTGCGGCTAGCTTGCTCTGATGCCAAATACTGCTGGTAGGCGGCTTCGCTTAGGTTTTTTACGCGCCCAAAAAAATCGAGTTCGAATGCGGTAATACCCACACCCGCTTGGTAGGTACGCGAAACGCTAGGCGAATCGGGCCCGCCTTGCCGCAATTGCGGCGGCAAACGCTGGATTTGCCCCGTACCACCAATACCTATTGATGGCAGGCGCTCGCTATCTTGAATGCCAAACTGCGCCCTCGCCTCTTCGACTCGCTGCATGGCCAAGCGCAGATCACGGTTTTCTTCAAGGGCTAGTTCGATAAGCGCTTTTAGCCGATCGTCGCGAAAAAAAGACTTCCAACCTAATAAGGCCGCTTGCTGAGCACTGGCTTCGCCAACTTGACCCGGATAAGTAGCCGGCACTGGCGCTTCTGGTTGCTGATAAGTGGGTGCTAATGAGCAAGCCGCCAAGCTAAGCGCTAGTACCAGCGGAGAAACAGTCGTTTTTAAAAAGCGTCGACTCATGACTGGCCTCCGTTTGTATCGTCGTTATCAGGCGTTTGCTGGCCAGAAGAGGAGGTATCGCTGGCGTCACTAGAGTTGGTGTCGGCGCTATTGTTTTCTGCGTAGTCAGCCTCTGGCTCGTCAGGCGTGTCGACTAATTTAGCGATGTGACTAGGCGGTTCGAGGTGTTTATTTAACACTTTGGGCTTGGTTTTAAAGAACCTTAAAACCACCACAAAAAATGTTGGCACAAAAATCATCGCCAGTGGTGTAGCAGCAATCATGCCACCCAACACACCCAAACCAACCGCGTTTTGGCTGGCAGCGCCCGGCCCGGTGGCGACGGCCAATGGCAACACACCCAACATAAACGCCGACGACGTCATGAGAATGGGGCGGAAACGCAAACGAGCGGCTTCGATGGTTGAGCGAATAATATCGTCGCTAAAGGCATACGCGTCTTTGGCGAATTCGACAATTAAAATGGCGTTTTTGGCGGCCAAGCCAATAACGGTAACCATGCCCACCTGGAAATAAACGTCGTTTGACATACCCAGTAAAGAAACCAAGCCAACGGCCCCAAGCATACCCAACGGCACCATTAGCATGGCCGATAACGGAATGGCCCAGCTTTCGTACAAAGCAGAAAGCACCATAAAGACAACTACCATGGCGAGGATTAATAATATCGCCTCTTGGGCACCTGCTTGCTGCTCTTGATACGACAGACCGGTCCACTCGTAACCAAAACCGGCCGGAAGCTTAGCCACTAACTCTTCCATGGCTTGCATGGCCTCGCCAGACGAATAGCCAGGTGCTGCGGCACCCGCAATGCGCACCGCATCGTAACTGTTGTAGCGCACCACCTGAACCGGTGCTTCGACCCAGTCGACCTCGACAATAGACGATAGCGGCACCATTTCGCCCGCTTGGTTGCGCGCATGTAAACGCATGACATCGTCTACCGACATGCGGCCGTCGGCTTCGGCCTGCACCCAAACGTTTTGCATCCAACCCATATTCGGAAACTTATTGATATAGGCCGAACCCAAAGCCGTTCCGAGTAAAGACGAAACCTCTTGGAAGTCAACCCCTAATGCGGCCGCTTTTGAGCGGTTAACCGTGAGTTTAAGCTGTGGCCCTGGCCCAAGCCCCGTTATACGGGTGTCGGCCAGACGCGGATCTTCGTTGGCCATCATTAGTAATTGTTGGGCCGCACCGAGTAACTGTTCTTGGCCCAGCCCACCGCGGTCTTGCAGACGCAAATCGAAACCGGAAGCTGTACCAAGCGACGAGATAGCCGGCGGTACTAATGCAAAAACCATGGCATCGGGTAAGCCAAACAGCAGGTTTTGGTTGGCCTTGTTAGCCAACGCTTGGGCCGAATTGGCAAAGCCTTTACGCTCAGAAAAGTCTTTTAAGGTAATGAATGCAATGGCTGAGTTAAGCCCGTTACCATTAAAACTAAAACCCTGAACGGTAACCACATTTTCGGTTTGTGGCTGTGCTTCAAAAAACGCCTCGACCTCTTGCATCACTTCGACGGTTCGGTTGGCCGTTGCGCCCGAGGGCAGCTCGATGTTAGCCAGCAAATACCCTTGGTCTTCGGAGGGCAAAAACGAACTCGGCAAGCGATTATATAAATAGCCCATGGCAATAACGAGGGCTAAAAAGATAATCATCATGCGCCCGCCCCGCTTCAAGCTACGTCCTACCCACGATTCGTAGCCCGTGGTTAAACGATGGAAGCTGCGGTTAAACCAACCGAAAAAACCGCGCTTTTCTTGGCCCTCTGAGCTAACGGGTTTGAGAATTGTGGCACATAAAGCCGGCGTAAACGACAGCGCCAAAAACCCCGAGAAAAAAATAGAGACTGCCATCGTGACGGCAAATTGGCGATAAATAATCCCTACCGAACCGCTCATGAAAGCTAATGGGAAGAACACCGTTGCCAATACAAGCGTCATCCCGATAACTGCCCCACTAATTTGTGGCATCGCCTTGCGCGTGGCTTCTTTGGGCGGCAGCCCCTCTTCGGACATAATGCGCTCGACGTTTTCAACCACCACAATGGCATCATCAACTAGTAAGCCAATGGCAAGCACCATGGCAAACAGGGTAAGCACATTAATAGAAAAGCCTAGAGCCAACATCATGGTGAAGGCACCCATCAAACAAACTGGTACCACCAAGGCTGGAATGACGGTGTAACGAATGTTTTGTAAAAACAAAAACATCACACCAAACACTAAAACCATTGCGATTAACAAGGTTTCGATAACTTGTTCGATAGACACCTGAACATAGGGCGTGGTGTCGTAAGGAATGCTGTAGGTGATGTTTTCGGGGAAATACTTAGCCAACTCTTCCATTTCGGCCTTAATCCCTTTGGCCGTTGATAAGGCGTTAGCATCGGGCGTTAGCGATACCGCAAATGCAGCCGTAGGCTGGCCATTTAAACGCGCTCCAAACTGGTAAGAGTCTGCGCCAATTTCAACTCGCGCCACATCTTTAACGCGCACCGTTGCGCCATCGACGTTAGAACGCAAGACAATGTTTTCGAAGTCTTCAACTGTAGAAAGCTCGCCATTAACAACAATAGGAGACGCCACCCGCTGGCTAGAAGGATTAGGCGGCGAGCCTAGAATACCGGCCGAAATTAAAGTGTTTTGTTGGGCAATGGCGCTGTTAACTTCGCTAATACTGATGCCATAGCCAGTAAGTTTGTCGGAATCGACCCAAATGCGCATGGCGCGCGGTGCCGCAAACAACTGGAATTTACCCACACCGGGCACGCGCGAAATAGCGTTTTGAATGTTACGAGTGATGTAATCGGCCAACGCGGTTTCGTCGGTTTCACCATCGGTTGATGACAACGAGACCAATAGCAAAAAGCCCTCGTCGGCTTGTTCAATTTGCAAGCCCTGCTGTATTACCGCCGCCGGTAATTGAGCCGTTACGTTAGAAATTCGGTTTTGCACGTCGACCTGAGCCATGTCTGGGTCGGTGCCGGGTTCGAAGGTGGCAGTAATTTCGGCTGTTCCGTACGAATCGCTAACCGATTCGTAATATAGCAAGCCTTTTGCCCCGTTTAGCTCGTTTTCGATAATGCTGGCCACCGATTCGGAAACGTCTTCGGCCGAAGCACCCGGATAGGTAGCGCGAATGGAAATTGCCGGTGGCGCGACCTCGGGATATTGCGAAACGGGCAAATTAGGGATAGAGAGTATCCCGGCTAATAAAATGCCTAGGGCAATAACCCAGGCAAAAATAGGGCGTTCAATAAAAAAGAGTGGCATGTGCGCTCACTTTAAAACAACTGCCGATTTAACACAGGCAGAGACCTATCAACGAGGGCGGTTAAGCGGTTTAAAACCATTAAAACCTATTGCTGGGCGGAGGCATCGGGACCGCCTTTAGACGCGTCGCCGGGTGACTGACCTTGTGCCTGAGGCGACTGACCTTGCGTGTCGGGTGCTGCTGGTGCTTGATCAGCTGCCGCACCAGCCTTCCAGGGAATGGGCTGCACCGGTGCACCCGGCCGAATTTTTTGGAAGCCAGCAACAATGACTGTATCGCCGGGGTTTAAGCCCTCGGTAATAACGTATTGACCGTTCACGACACTGCCTACACCAACAGGCACGGGCGCAGCCTTGCCATCTTTAACCAAAACTAAGTTGCTGCCGCCATCGGCAGAACGTTGCAAAGCCTGCTGTGGCACCATAAGCGCTTTTTCATCGATGCCTTGTGGTAAGCGCACGCGCACATACATACCGGGCAATAAGATGTTGTCGGGGTTGGGAAAAATAGCTCGTAAGCGAACCGTGCCTGTAGTTGGGTCGACAGCAATTCCCGAGAAAAGCAAACGACCTGGCTCGGAGTATTCGGTGCCATCTTCTAAAAGAACATAAGCGCGAGCCTCGTCGGGGCCAAGCTGCTGTAATTGGCCTTGGGCCAGCGCTTTGCGTAAGGCGCTTAACTCGGCGGTTGAACGATTGAGATCGACGTAGACTTCGTCGATATTTTGAACCGTGGCCATTAAGCTAGCTTCAGTGGCACTAACGAGAGCCCCTTCGGTAACAAAAGCCTCGCCAACGCGGCCATCGATAGGCGACGTGACTTCGGTGTAACCAAGATCGATATCAGCGCTACGTAAACGAGCCTTGGCCGCTTCGACTTGGGCATCGGCTTGCGCCGCCGCTGCTTGCGCATTGTCGTAATCTTGTTGGCTAATGGCTTTTGCTTTTATAAGACGACTGTAACGCTGCGCTAATAAACGGGCGCTTTGCGCATCGGCCTGGGCGCGTTTTAATTCAGCGGCGGCTGATTGTTGAGCCGCCGCATAACTGGCCGGATCGATGGTAAACAAAACATCGCCAGCGGCAACATCGCTACCTTGCTCGAAATTAATGGTTTCTACAATGCCGGTAACGCGGGCACGAATTTGGGCGTCTTTGATGGCGTCTACGCGCCCAGGCAAGTCGGCCGAGATTTCAACCCGCTTGGGTTGCACTTCGATGACGCTGACCGGTACTTTCATGTCAGCACCCGGACCACCCCCTTCGGGTTGGTCGCTGCAAGCAACCAAAAAAAGTACCGACGACATTAAAACGACCGGGGCAATGTGTCGGCGCACAAGCGGAATAAAGCGCATTCGGATACTCCTGGCGTTTTGTTGCTAGCTGGCAAAAACGCAAACAAAACGACCCTAAATTTCAGACAAACAAGCAGTTTAAAGTGACTTGACCGTACGGTCAAGTCAGGAAAATAAAGCCTTAAAACTCAGCTAACGCCAGATGGGCATCACGCCTCTTCTTCAGAATGAATCTCATTTTCAGTCACGGTTTCTTCGGGATGAAACTTATCGAGCAAATAATACACCCAGGGGCTAGCCGGTAAACGCATTTCGGTTTCGAGTACACGAGCCCGATCGAGCAACTCGCCAATCGTTACGTCAAAGAATGGGCCTTTCCAGGCCAAGATAACCTGATTACCCACTTCGGTTTGTGGCAATTCGAAAAAATGCCCGTCGAACGCCTGATTAATATTTTCGAGGTTTTGATCGTAGCTAATGTGGTCGCCAAACAAATTAACCGTCATAGCAGCCCCATCGGCTAAAACCTTATAGCAACTTTGGTAAAACTCGAGACTATCGCGCACAGGCCCATCGGCGCGGTAATCGTATAAATCGACCATTAAGGCCAGATAGCGGTTTTCACGAAAACGCTCGTTAAGCCACAGCGACGCGTCAAGATGATCGATGCGTGCTCGATGATTATCACGCAATTTAAAATAGCGGCGGCAAGTTTCGGTAACGGCGGGGTTCCATTCAGCGACTTCGATTTGGCAAGGCGTGTGCTTTAAGGCAAAACGTAATAAAGACCCCGCCCCCAAGCCTAAAATACCAAGCGACTGATCGGCCTGTGGCTCGCAAAACAACAACCAAGCCATTAACTGCTGGGTATATTCCAGCACCAAATCGTGCGGTCGGCGCAAGCTCATGGCACCTTGAACCCATTCGGTACCCAAATGCAAATAGCGTACGCCCCCTTCTTCTGACAACGTTGGCACGTCTTCTTCAGGGGGCAGATGTTGGTGCATAAAATCGCTCATGATAAATTGAAACTCGCGATAACTGGAGTATGGTCTGAGGGCTGGGTGTTGCCGCGTGGGCCTTTGTCGATTACACAAGACGAACAATGAGGCGCTAAAGCTGTTGATGCCAAAATATGATCGATACGTAAACCTGCATTACGTCGATAAGCCATACGGCGATAATCCCACCAAGTAAACGATTTTTCCTCTTGCTCGAATTCGCGAAATAGATCGACCAAACCTAATTTAAGCAGGTCTTGGTATACGGCTCTTTCGGTAGGTGTAACATGAACCTTGCCCTCCCAAGCTGCAGGGTCGTGTACGTCTTCGTCGGCCGGGGCAATGTTGTAATCGCCAAGGACGACAACCCGAGAATACTTAGCTAATTCTTCCTGAAGCCACTTTTCAAGTGCAGCAAACCATTCCATTTTATAAACAAATTTATCGCTATCGGGCGCTTCACCATTAGGGCAGTACAGATTAATGACTCGAATATCGCCACCCGGTGCCGAATAGCTTGCTGCAATAGCACGTTGCTGCGGATCGTCGTAACCCGGAATATTTCGTTGGATGTCGCTTGCTTCGCCACGCGAAATAATCGCAACGCCGTTATACGTTTTCTGGCCTGCCCAGCAAGCTTGATAGCCCACTTCTGTAAATGCCTCTAGGGGAAACTGGTCTTGATCCATTTTAAGCTCTTGCAAACACAAGGCATCAACCGGATTTTCGGACAACCAATCGAGAACCTGGGGTAAACGTACCCGCAAGGAATTGACATTCCACGTAGCAAATTTCATGATTCAGCCAAACTAAATGAATAAAAATGGCTTTAACGCCATTAAAACAAGGAATTGGCGACAAGCCGCGACATTGTATCAGCCACAAAATCTGGCACGGCACAAGGCTTGATGGCTAACAAGCCTAGCAGTAAGAACCACGAAGCAGCATGTTATGTAATATCAACACAAACTTTTCAACAAAAACCACACAAAACACGGGCTATATAAAATAAAAAGCTGCGTCTGTTTTGAGAAGCGATTTAAGTAAATCGCTAGGTCTTTTGGGACAGTTTCTTGCTTTTACTGACTATACCTTGTTAGCAAGCGAATAGGCAGCAAATAATGCGTCGTATAAAAATGCCATGCTAGCTTATCCGTTAACGAGCCCGATAACGCACAGCAAACACGGTCTATGGTATTGTTTCGCCATCTACTTACTGCAGCTTAATCGCCATGTCAGCTTCTTCCGGCAATGTTTTTATGATTGTCGCGCCCAGCGGCGCGGGTAAATCAACCTTGGTTAACGCCCTTCTCAAGCAAGACCCCAGCCTCGCCTTGTCAATATCATGCACCACTCGCCCTCCGCGTCCGGGCGAAGTGGATGCGCGCCACTATCGTTTTATTAGCGTTGAAGAATTTCAACAGTTACGCGCCGAGCAACAGCTACTCGAATGGGCTGAAGTTCATGGCAATTTTTATGGCACACCTCGCGACTTCGTAGTAGAAACCACTAGCGCTGGGCGAGATGTGATTTTAGAAATCGATTGGCAAGGCGCGCGGCAAATACGTAAAAACTACCCTGACGCCGTGGGCGTTTTTATTTTACCGCCTTCGCTTGAGGCGCTTGAGGCCCGTTTATTAAAACGGGGGCAAGATGCCCCACAAGTAATTACACGCCGCTTACTGGCGGCGGGCGGCGAGATGGCACATGCATCAGAATGTCAATATGTTATTATTAATCAAGAATTTAGCACAGCTTTAACCCAGCTATCGCAGATTGTTGCCGCTACCCG
This sequence comes from Burkholderiaceae bacterium, assembly GCA_035302965.1. Classification (GTDB taxonomy): domain Bacteria; phylum Pseudomonadota; class Gammaproteobacteria; order Burkholderiales; family Burkholderiaceae_B; genus DATGSD01. The sequence continues at coordinate 8,461 of DATGSD010000245.1, forward strand.
ACTGCGCTATCAAAAGCAGGCGGCACGGCACGCCAAACTGTTTTCTCAACTCGGTATTAGCACCGCTTCCAACTAACCAGGATTTTTTCTCTTATGGCACGTATTACCGTCGAAGACTGCCTCGAACAAATCGATAACCGATTTAACCTTACGCTAGTTGCTGCCTACCGTGCACGCGAACTCGCCCAAGGTCATGAAGCACGAATAGAAACTCGCAACAAACCTGCTGTAACCGCTTTGCGCGAAGTTGCTGCCGGCGTCACCGGTCTCGAAATGTTGCGCAAAGTGCCTACATAAAAGAGCGAGCCATGGCGCTTTCAACCTTACGCGGAGCATCGTCAGGGCTCCTTGCCGCCCTCAAGAAGCGCCCCCGACTTACTCGCCGTCTCAAAACCGAGAAAGCAAAACAAAAACAACGACAACAAGAAGCGCCAATCGCGTCGCTTGCTCCATTAACAAAAATCATCAGCGAATACCTGCCCGAAAGTGATGTCGAGCGGGTTAAAGAAGCTTACCGTTTTGCCGACCAAGCGCATTTAGGGCAGTTTCGCGCAAGCGGCGAGCCGTATATATCGCACCCCATTGCTGTTACCGAGATCTGCGCCGGTTGGCGTCTCGATGTCGACTCATTAATGGCAGCCTTATTACACGATGTCATCGAAGACCAAGACATCGAGAAAGCCGAATTAGCCGAGCGCTTTGGCACCGATGTTGCCGAAATTGTCGATGGCGTCTCCAAACTCGAACGCATCGAGTTTGCCAGCAAGGCCGAGCAACAAGCCGAAAGCTTTCGCAAAATGCTGTTAGCTATGGCTCGCGACGTACGCGTCATCTTAATTAAGCTTGCCGATCGCTTACATAATATACGTACCCTCGATGCTGTCAGCCCTGAAAAACGCCGACGGGTTGCCATTGAAACCCTCGATATTTATACGCCGATTGCGCACCGCCTCGGCTTAAATGCCTTGTATCGCGAGATGCAAGACCATTGTTTCCAGGCCATCCACCCCAATCGTTACCACGTCTTGCAAAAAGCCTTGTTAGCCGCGCGTGGCAATCGGCGCGAAGTACTTAGTAAAATTGCCGATGCCGTTAATATTGCCTTGCCAGCAGCCGGCATAGAAGCCGAGGTTAAAGGGCGCGAAAAATCGCTTTACAGCATTTACACCAAAATGGTCGAGCAGAAAAAAAGCTTTTCTGACGTACTCGATATTTATGGCTTCCGGATTATCGTTAACACCTTGCCCGAATGCTATTTAGCCCTAGGTACTTTGCACCAACTTTACCGCCCCGTACCTGGTAAATTTAAAGATTACATCGCCATCCCCAAAATTAACGGTTATCAATCGTTACACACTACCCTGCTGGGGCCTTATGGCACACCGGTCGAATTCCAATTTCGTACTCGCGATATGGACCACATCGCCGAAGCCGGCGTTGCGTCGCATTGGCTCTATAAAGATGGCGCCGACAGCTTAAACGACCTGCAAAAACGCACCCACCAGTGGTTGCAATCGCTACTCGATATTCAAAGCCAAACTGGCGATTCGGGCGAATTTTTAGAGCATGTCAAGGTCGACCTTTTCCCCGATGCCGTTTATGTATTTACACCGCAGGGTAAAATTCTGTCTTTACCGCGCGGTGCCACCCCTGTCGATTTTGCCTACAGCATTCATACCGACATCGGCAACCACGCTATTGCGTCAAAAATTAATGGCGAATTCTCGCCGCTGCGCTCCGAGCTTAAAAGTGGCGATTCTATCGAAATAATCACGTCACCTGCCGCACGCCCTAGCGCCCAATGGTTAAATTACGTACGTACTGGCAAAGCGCGTTCCGAAATTCGCCATTACTTGCGCACGGTTCAGTATGAAGAGTCGGTCGCTTTTGGTCGGCGCTTGCTTAACCAAGCGTTCGAACAATTAAATATCAAGCCACCCGCCGACGACGACTCGGGCTGGGAAAAACTCGCCCGCAGCTCGGGTGCCAGTTCGCGCGACGAAATTCTGGCCGATATCGGTTTAGGCAAACGCTTGGCCGCTGTTGTTGCCCGACGCTTTGCCCCAGAAAACCCCATGTTGGCAACCACAGCTGCAGCCATCGACGAAATCTCTGCCACTACTAGCACGCCTATTCTTATTCAGGGCAACGAAGGACAGGCAGTGCAATTAGCCACTTGCTGTGGCCCGTTACCGGGCGACACCATTATTGGGGGCATTCGGCTTGGTCATGGCTTAGTCGTGCATATGGAAGATTGCCCCGTGGCCCGACGTCAGCGTGCACGCGAGCCCGAACGCTGGATTCCGGTTGCCTGGGACACCGAAACCGCCCGACATTTATCAACCCGTCTCGATGTCACCGTTTTAAACGAACGGGGTGTGCTTGGGCGTTTAGCCGCACAAATAACCGATGCCGGCTCAAATATTTTGCACCTAACCATGCAAGAAGAAGCCACCGCCACCGCCGTTTTACACCTAACCATCCAAGTTGATAGCCGCAAGCACTT
>DATGSD010000246.1:0-4643 GCA_035302965.1 Burkholderiaceae bacterium
GGCCAAGCGCTTAACCTAGAAACAGTAACGGGCGCCAAAGGCGCCCGTATATTAGGATGCTGTTACCCGGCTTAAAGTAGGGTATGGTTGCCCAGCTTTAGAGCGATGTTAGCCAACTTAAAACCAGACACTATTGCCCTAGCTTGAAACGGGTGTTGTTAACCAGCCTAAAACCTATGCGGTAAACGAAGAGCCACAGCCACAGGTTGACGTAGCGTTAGGGTTTCGGATAACAAATTGCGCCCCCTCGATATCGTCTTTGTAATCGATTTCGGCACCCGTAAGGTACTGAAAACTCATGGGGTCGATAAGTAATTGAACCCCATTTTTGTCGATAGTGGTGTCTTCGTCGTCGATTGTTTCATCGAAAGTAAAACCATACTGAAAACCCGAGCAACCACCGCCCTGTACAAAGACGCGCAGTTTTAAATCGGGGTTTTGCTCTTCAGTAAGAAGTTCTTTAACTTTAGCCGCAGCAGCATCGGTAAAAACAAGTGCTGGTGGCGGCGATTGCAAATCGACAGTTTGAGTAGTTGCGTTCATGTGAAGCTCCTGTGCAGCTAATAGTTGCACGATAAAATCGAGAAAGCTTGTTGATATTGTAAAGCGTATTGATCAACAAACAAATAATGATGCATGCCAAATGCGGTTAACACCCAAAAGCCCGATTGGTTTTTAAGGGGTGGCACTATCGAAAACGATGCGCCGCGAGGCTTTAACCGTATTGCCTTCTAAAACATTAAGGGTTACGGCCTGCAGAGAGAAGTCGTCTGGAACTGCCAATACCCCTTCGGCCCGCTGAAACTGATCGAAAAGTAATTCGAAGCTGTCTTCTTGGGTTTGCTGTTCTGCTGGTGCTTGCGTATCGGAAACCCCTTGTGGGCTATCGGCAATTACCGAACTTAAGACTTCAGTAACATTTTCGCCGTTGCGCTGACCTTCGGCCAGAAATTGCATACGCCCTTTAAAGGGCGTGTTATTGGCTGACTGCCGAGTGAATACCGCCTTATATTGTAGATTGGGGCCAAGCGGTACGATATCAAGCCCCCGAATAGCAACCGCACCCTTAGGGCCGGCCGGCAAAAGCTGATCAAAAAAAGCCAAACGCTCGTGCGCCTCGTGTAATTGTACCTGCACAGCATGTAAAGACGATTCGAGACTTTTACGTGTGCTTTCTTCTACTAACAATTGCCCATCAAGGGCTTCGTAGCGAGCTTGTAAAGCAGTTAATTGCTCAGACAATTGTTGCGCCTGTTGCTGAGCTTGTTCGAGACGCATAGCCGCAACTTTAGCCGTTTGCGGCTGCCCCAAAATATTGGCAGCCCCCCAACCAAGCCCAACCCCTACCACTGTAGCAATAACCGCCACCCACAAAGCCCGCATACGTAACACCTCTGTTAAACCTGCCTAGTAATAATTTACGTGGCCCCAGTTATTTATGCAGCTCTGTCTGACCCGAGTAAAGAACGAAAGTTCGGTTACGGAAGTAAGGCCAGCTGTTCGAGGCCAAGCGTTTCGGGTTGGCCAAACAGCAGGTTCATATTTTGAACGGCTTGGCCGGCCGCCCCCTTAACGAGGTTATCTTGAATGACTAAAACGACTAACTGATCGCTATTTTGTGGGCGGTGAATAGCGATGCGCAACATATTAGAAGCGCGCACAGATCGGGTTTCGGGCAAACTACCAGCTGGCATGACGTCGACAAAGGGCTCGTTAGCGTAAAAATTTTGATATAAGGCCTGAAAATCGACATCGAGCGCTTCGGGAAGGATGCGCGCATACAAAGTAGTAAACATGCCACGAATCATGGGCACGAGGTGCGGCACAAACGTTAAGCCCACTTCGTTGCCTGTAAGCATTTGTAGCTGTTCGGTAACCTCGGGGTGATGACGATGCCCGGCAACCCCATAGGCTTTAAAATTATCGCCGGCCTCGGCATAGAGCGTGGCCACCGAAGCCCCACGGCCAGCACCCGACGTGCCCGATTTAGCATCGGCAATTAAGTGGCGACGGTCGACCAAGGCAGAATCAGCCTTAAGCAACGGCAACAAGCCCAAAATAGCGGTTGTAGGGTAGCAACCCGGGTTTGCAATTAAGCGGGCCTGAGAAATTTGCTGGCGATAGACTTCGGGCAAACCATAAACCGCGGTTTTAAGCACCTGTGGGCAGCTGTGCGACATTTTGTACCACGACTTAAACATTTCGGTGTTTTGTAAACGAAAGTCGGCTGCAAGATCGATAACGCGCACCCCTTTGTCGAGCAAATCGGGGGCTTGTTCCATGGCAACGCCATGAGGGGTTGCAAAAAATACAACATCGCAAGCCTCGAGTTGTGCCGCTTCGGGGGTAACAAACGACAAATCGACCTGCCCACGCAAATTAGGAAATAGCTGAGCGACCGGCACACCATCTTCAGAGCGCGAGGTTATGGTTTTAAGCTCTACGGCAGGATGGGCAGCCAGCAAACGTAATAACTCGACACCGGTATAGCCAGTACCGCCCACAATACCTACTTTGATCGGAGAACTTACTGCCATAACTGACCTCGAAAATGCGAAAGACAAACTCTAATTATGCAACATATTTAGGCTTAACTACACGATGGCCGCACACGAATTGCCACGATTTTTTGCCGTGAGCAGTGCTTCAACTACAAAAAAACCCTCGAGAAAAAACGTCGGCCAACAAAAAACCCAGGCCAAACGCCTGGGTTTTTGAGCCGCTGAAAACCGTGCGGCAAAACAAGCCAAATAATAATTAGCGCTTGCTGAACTGCTTGCGACGACGCGCCTTGTGTAAACCCACTTTTTTACGCTCGACACTGCGTGCGTCTCGGGTTACTAAGCCAGCTTGTTTTAAGCTGGGCTTGAGGGTTTCGTCGTAATCGATAAGGGCACGCGTAATGCCATGACGAATAGCACCCGCTTGGCCGCTTTCGCCACCGCCATGAACGTTAACGTGAAAATCGAAAGCGTCGAGTAAATCGGTAACGTGTAGGGGCTGACGTACAATCATGCGACCGGTTTCGCGGGCAAAGTATTCGTCGACAGGTTTGCCGTTAACAACAATACTGCCTGTACCCCTTTTTAGGAAAACACGGGCTACAGATCGCTTGCGACGCCCGGTTCCGTAATTCCAATTGCCAATCATGTTTTGTCCTTAGATATCGAGCACTTGTGGCTGTTGGGCAGAATGGGGATGCTCGGCACCCGCATATACTTTTAATTTACGTGCCATGGCGTAACCCAAGGGGCCTTTTGGAAGCATACCCTTGACCGCCTTTTGCAAGGCACGGCCCGGAAAACGCTGTTGCATTTGTTCGAAGGTGGTTTCGCGAATACCGCCCGGGTAGCCCGTGTGTCGGTAATAAACCTTGCCTCTGGCCTTATTGCCAGTAACAACAATATCGGCAGCGTTAATAACGATGATGTAATCGCCCGTGTCTACGTGAGGGGTGTATTCTGGTTTATGTTTTCCGCGCAGGCGTCGTGCAACTTCGCTGGCCACACGACCAAGTACTTTGCCTTTGGCATCGATAACATACCAGTCACGCTTGACTTCGTGCGGCTTTGCCACAAATGTCTTCATGATGGTTCCTTAAAAAAATAAGTTTGCCAAGGGCTTTACGCCAAGGCGTTGTTGGTTCCGCCCGTACCCTAGCCACTAGTTTGGCAAAGCAAAAAATTATACCATAAAAAGCAAGTGTGGCCGCACTATTAATACCAAGAAAACAACACAAACAACCATTATTTAGCGGTTTGCCCTGCCTTGTAGGCTAACTGGCAACCATTAAAGACCCGCAATGGCCATTTCTTCGATTAGTACAGAACCCGCTGTTTTAGAACCGCGCGTAATCGTGTCAGCCCCCACGGCCACAATTGATAACAACATATCGGCTAGGTTGCCGGCAATGGTGATTTCTTCAACGGCGTGCTGAATTTCGCCATTTTCAACCCAATAGCCAAAAGCGCCACGCGAATAATCGCCCGTAACATAATTAACCCCCTGCCCGATAAGCTCGGTAACTAAAAGGCCAGTGCCCATTTTCTTTAACATGGCTTCGAAAGTATCAGCCGGCGTGGTTTGCGTAGAAAGCAGTTGTAAATTGTGCGATCCGCCGGCATTTCCGGTTGTTGGCAAACCTAATTTTCGGCCGGTGTAACTCGATAAGAAATAGCCTTCGAGTACCCCATCGCTGACAACGTTACGGGCTGCGGTTACCACCCCTTCTTCATCGAAAGGCGAACTACCCATCGCCCCGATGATGTGCGGATCTTCGGCTAGCGTTAAATGAGGAGCCATTACTAAGGTGTTGAGTCGATCTAATAAAAAACTGGCACGTCGGTAAAGTGCACCGCCACTTGCGGCATGAACAAAGGCATTAAGCAAACCAAGTGCTAAAGGCGCTTCGAATAGCACCGGAAAACGCCCAGTTTTAATACGCCGCGCCGATAAACGCGCAAGAGCCCTTTCTGCCGCATAACGACCAACGGCTTCTGGGTCTGCCAAACGGTTGGGATCGCGATTGGCGCTGTACCAATAGTCGCGCTGCATGTTTAAGCCACTACCCGCAATAGGGGCAACCGAAAACATGTGACGTGAATACGGGTAACCGCCGACAAAACCTTTGCTATTAGCCAGCA
>DATGSD010000247.1:0-4375 GCA_035302965.1 Burkholderiaceae bacterium
TTGCACCGAGTGCAATCGATGTTCTCGCCTGCAACGCAAATTTAAATTGCAACGCAACTAACTGGCCATCATGACTCATTCCGATCCATTTGTACTTGCTGGAAAATCTTATTCGTCACGCCTCCTCATCGGCACGGGAAAGTACAAAGACTTCCCCCAAACTAAAGCAGCTGTCGAGGCCAGCGGCGCCGAAATTATCACAATCGCTATCCGCCGCACCAACATCGGGCAAGACCCCGAGCAACCCAACCTGCTCGATTTTTTGCCGCCGTCTCGCTACACCTTGCTACCCAATACGGCCGGCTGCTATAACGCCGATGATGCCGTGCGCACCTTACGGCTTGCGCGCGAACTACTCGACGGCCATAAACTCGTCAAACTCGAAGTTTTAGGCGATTCAAACAATTTATTTCCTAATATGCCTGAAACACTCAAGGCCGCTGAAACCCTGGTTAAAGAGGGTTTCGACGTCATGGTGTATTGCACCGACGATCCGGTGCAATGTCGTATGCTCGAAGATATCGGCTGTGTCGCCGTTATGCCACTAGCCTCATTAATCGGATCGGGCATGGGCATACTCAACCCCTGGAATTTACGCCTAATTGTCGAACAAGCACGCGTGCCGGTGTTGGTTGATGCCGGTGTCGGCACAGCATCCGATGCCGCTATTGCTCTCGAACTCGGCTGCGATGCCATATTAATGAATAGCGCTATTGCCCACGCGCAAAACCCAGTGCTAATGGCAAGCGCCATGCAAAAGGCCGTTAAAGCGGGGCGTCAAGCCTTTTTAGCTGGCCGCATGCCACGTAAATTTTATAGTGCGATTCCTAGCTCTCCTACCGAGGGTCTAATTCAACCCAGTTAACTGTTACCACACCACTATGATCCCTAATGTTTTAACCATTGCCGGTGTCGACCCTTCTGGCGGCGCCGGCATCTTGGCCGATGTGAAAGCATTTAGTGCCCTAGGCACCTATGGCTGTGCAGTAATAACTGCCCTTACCGCACAAAATACACGCACAGTTAGCGACATCTTTCCGATAGCCCCTGCTTTCATCGCCGAGCAAATTAATACTCTTTTTAGTGATGTCCGTATCGATGCCTTAAAAATTGGCATGCTGGGCCATAGCGACATCATTACAACCGTCGCCGATCGGCTTCGGCACTGGAAGCCCGAGCATATTGTTCTCGATCCGGTCATGGTGGCTAAAAGTGGCGATCGGCTTTTACAACAAGAGGCCATTAATGCCTTGCGCACGCAACTTATTCCTTTAGCAAGCGTTATTACCCCTAACCTGCCCGAAGCGGGTGTTTTACTCGATTGTCGCCCCGCAGAAACGGTTGCAGAAATGCGCAAAATGGCCGAACAACTACGACAATTACAACCCGATGACGACTCTCGCTGGGTGTTTTTGAAAGGGGGCCACCTACCTGGCGACGATGTCATCGATGTTCTTTACAATGGCAGCGAAATGGTCGAACTGCCGGGTAAACGCATCCCTACTAAAAATACTCACGGCACGGGTTGCACGCTCGCAGCCGCGCTTGCTGCACTGCTACCCCAAAAGCCCGATTTCATTACCGCAGCCAAGCAAGCCAAACAATATTTATTGGTAGCTATCCAAGAATCGGGCAAGCTGGCAGTTGGTGAAGGCCACGGTCCCGTTCACCATTTTCACCAACAGTGGTAGTGCCATCATTTATTTATCCAAACAAAGAGTAATCGTGCTTTTGCGGCAAGCTAAAGCCCATCCTTTATTAACCTGCCGTTAATAAGCGATACTAGTAAAGAACTGCCACCCCTTTAATCAGGGGTACAGTTTTCGCCGAACTGGGTACAATGCCGTTAACTTCTTTTTACTTGTTTAGCTGTCGTCATGAACGTAACCGCTTTATCCGAACTTGAGCGTGCTCGCTTTAATATGGTCGAGCAACAGATTCGTCCCTGGAATGTTTTCGACCATAAAATACTCGACGCCCTGTTTGCCGTTAGGCGCGAACGCTTCGTGCCTTCTGGCATGCAGGCTCTCGCTTTTTCTGATGTTGAAATCCCGCTTCACATCAACGCCATCGATACGCACGAAACCATGCTTACCCCAAAAGTAGAAGCACGCCTAGCCCAAGAGCTTCTCCTCGGGCCAAGCGATTGTGTTCTCGAAATTGGCACAGGCTCGGGTTATCAGGCTGCCCTACTTGCCCAGCTTGCCCAACAAGTTACTAGCATCGAAATCGACAGTCGTATCGCCGCTTTTGGCGAACAAAATTTACAGCGCAACCAAATTAGTAATGCGCAAGTCGAAATTGGCGACGGCCATTCGGGTTGGGGCACTGCCGAATACGACGCCATCTTATTAACCGGCTCGGTTCCTAGTATCCCTGACGGCTTAAAATACCAGCTAAGTATTGGCGGACGGTTAGTTGCTATTATCGGAACAGCACCCATCATGACGGCCTACCGCATTACACGTAGCAGCGCTGCTAGCTTCGAAATCGAAGGCTTGTTCGATACCTGCGTCAAACCTTTGCGAGGCGTCACAGTTTCGCAATTTAAATTCTGAATGTATCGCTACTGCCTATCTACCCTCTTTGTAGCGTTAATGCTTTGGCCCTTTGCTGGCCAAGCCGAAGATTTGCTCGAAATCTTTCAACTCGCGTTACAGCGCGACCCCCTTTATGCTTCGGCGCAAGCTAGCCACAAAGCCGACCAAGAAGCATTGCCGCAAGCACGCGCCCAGCTTTTGCCACATATTAATGTGCAAGCAGCCGCGCAAACCACAGATGTCCGACGGGCTTCTGGTCTGCAACATGCACAGTCCCAACGCGAAGCCGCCTGGAGCCTTAGCCTTACGCAACCCATTATCGACCTTGGTGCCTGGGATCAGCTAAGACAGTCTGAATTTATTGTAGAGTCAGCCAACCTTTACGAACGCCAAGCCTACCAAGACCTTATCTTGCGGGTTAGCCAAGCGTATTTCGATGTCCTTAGCGTTAACGAAACCTTGCGCGCTTTACAAGCACAAAAAAAAGCGGCAAACACCCAGCTCGAACGTGCTAAACGCGCCTTCGAATTAGGCGGCGCAACCGTCACCGATATTTACGAAACTCAGGCGCGCCTCGACCTTATACATGCCAACGAAATCCAGGTAAAAACCGATTTACAAACTGCGTTGGATGCCCTCGAAAAAATAACCGGCAGTCGCCCCACCACACTTGCCGAGCTCCCCTACAATGTTCGATTGCCTGAACCCGAGCCCGCCAACCCTTCGCGCTGGACACAACAAGCAGCTCAATCAAACTTTATTGCCTTGCAAGCCTTGTTAGCAACGAAAATTGTGCAAAAACAAATTGATATCGCCAAAAGCGAACACTACCCGCGGGTCGACCTTTACGCCCAAACAGGTACCGCGTCTAATCGCGGCATACATGGGCCCAACACGCAGCCGCGCTCCTTAGACAGCAGTGTTGGCTTACAACTTTCAATTCCGATTTTTTCTGGTGGGGGCGTGTCATCGCGTGTACGCGAACAAACCTCTCGCTTACAACAAAGCCGCTACGATTACGAAGCGGCTAAGCGACAAGCGATTAACGAAGCCCAACTGCATTTTGCTAATGTGCAATCGGGTCTGGCACAAATCAAAGTTCTAGAAGCGGCAAAAAAGTCAAGCGAAGAATCGCTGCGAGCCAATCAAACCGCTTATGAAATTGGCGTACGCGACAATATGGATGTTCTAGACGCCATGCAACAGGTTTACGACACACAACGCGATCTCTCGCACGCACGGCACCACACTTTGCTTAGCGGTCTATACCTAAAAGCCAGTAGCGGCCTATTGTCGGAAGACGATGTTTTAGCGATTAACCAGTTGCTGCAACCCGTCGCTAAAGCTAGCGATTCGAGTTCCTGATTTTCTTTAGCAAGCTAGTGGTAGAGCGCTGGTAACGAATAGGAATAGCCTGCGCACGGCCACCCCAAGCTGCCACTAAGGCTGTTTCCGGAAGCTGCGACATATCGTAGTCGCCGCCCTTAACAATAATATCTGGGCGCAATTCGGCAATAAGGGCTTCGGGCGTTGCTTCATGAAAGCTAGTAACAAGTGTTGTTGACTGCAAAGCCGCCAACACAGCGGCACGATCGGCGCACGGGTTAATAGGGCGATCGGGCCCTTTGCCCAATAACGCTACCGACTCGTCGGTATTAATTGCCACAACTAAAGTAGCACCCAATTGCGCGGCTTCATCGAGATAAGTAACGTGCCCGCGGTGCAAAACATCGAAAACACCGTTTGTAAAAACCAAAGGCCGAGGATATTTCCCGTCGGCGATTGCTGCCACGCATGCGTCGCGTGGCAACATTTTGGCTTCGAATTGTGCCGCC
>DATGSD010000248.1:0-7658 GCA_035302965.1 Burkholderiaceae bacterium
TTTCGGGCTGAGCCAAAGCAATTTTCTCGGTTGTTTCGCCCATTCCGAAGCCAATTTCTAGAATAAGTGGCGCTTGGCGCCCAAAAGCGCGATTGAAATCGAAAGGCTGTGGCTTGTATGCGATAGACCACTTTGGTGCCAACTCTAGAAGCGCTTTTTGTTGGCTGGGCGTAATTGGGCTGCGGCTGCCGCGATGGACATAGCTTTTTACATGCCGTTTTGGTGGCTGCTGGGTTTGTTCGGGGGCTGTGATGTTGGGTTTGTTAGAGGGTGGGGTTGCGGTTGCATTCATGCCGTAAGTTTACGTTAAGCCAGATAAGCCGCTTTATGACAAGCTTGTATGGAAGCGGCTGGAAATTAAATAACAGTATTGAAAAAACCTTACAAGCCGGCTAGAGCTAGGTATTTTAATTCGAGATACTCGTCTAGCCCATGGCGTGAGCCTTCTCGACCTAGACCTGACTGCTTAACACCTCCAAATGGGGCAACTTCGTTAGAAATCAAGCCCGTATTAATGCCGATCATGCCAAACTCTAGTGCCTCGGCAATGCGCCAAATGCGGGCTAAGTTATTTGAGTAGAAATACGCCGCTAAGCCGTAAGGCGTGCCATTGGCTAATTCGATAACTTCGGCGTCATCGTCAAATGGAATAAGGGTGGCGACTGGTCCAAAAATTTCTTCCTGAACAATACGCATCTCGGGCTTTACCTGGCTTAAAACCGTGGGTTGGTACCACAAACCGTCTTGGTTTAGCGCCTGGCCGCCGCATAATACCTTGGCCCCATCGGCAATAGCTTCGTTGACCAAGCTGCTAACCTTTGTAAGTGCAGCTTCGTTAATAAGCGGCCCTTGTACCACGTCAGGTTCAAGACCGTTACCCACTTTAAGTTGGGCGCTGGCTTTGGCTAGCTTGTCGGCAAAGCTGTCGTAAACCGCTTGGTGGACATAAAAGCGGTTAGTGCAGACACAGGTTTGCCCACTATTGCGGTATTTTGATGCCACAGCACCTTCGACGGCGGCGTCGATATCGGCATCGTCAAATACTAAAAATGGGGCGTTGCCGCCCAATTCTAGAGAAAGCTTTTTGATATCGGCGGCGCATTGTGCCATTAAGATCCGCCCCACGGCAGTAGAACCCGTAAACGACAGTTTGCGAACCGTGGGGTTGGCGCATAATTCGGCGCCAATTTCGCTAGGCGTGCCCGTTAAAACATTAAATACGCCAGCCGGAATGCCAGCGCGGTGCGCCAGTTCGGCTAGGGCAAAGGCGGTTAGTGGCGTGTCTTCGGCTGGTTTGACGACCATGGTGCAACCTGCGGCTAAGGCCGGTGCTGCTTTACGTGTAATCATGGCCGCAGGGAAATTCCAGGGCGTAATAGCGGCACAAACTCCTACTGCTTGTTTAATAACCAATAAGCGCTGGTCGCTTTTTGGTGAGGGGATAATTTCGCCATAGGCGCGTTTGCCTTCTTCGGCAAACCATTCAATAAACGAGGCAGCGTAACGAATTTCGCCTGCCGCTTCGGCAAGAGGTTTACCTTGCTCTAAGGTCAGTAGCTTGGCCAAATCGTCTTGATGTTGCAGTAACAATTCGAACCAGCGGCGTAAATACGCGGCACGCTCTTGGGCGGTTTTTGCGCGCCAGGCGGGTAGGGCGCGCTCGGCGGCTTCGATGGCTTGACGGGTTTCGGTGGCGCCGGCTTTGGGTACCTGGGCCAAGAGTTTTCGGGTGGCGGGGTTGTTAACTGCAAAGTGCTCGCCCGACGCGGCATTAACCCAGTGCCCATCAAGGTAACACTGCGTGCGAAAGAGTTGTTGGTCGGCGAGTTTAGGTTGTTTGTGGGTCATGGACTGTCTCCGTTGAGTAAGGCCACAACCCCTTACGAATAGCTTTAGCTAAGCCGCATGCCGGGTTGTGCACCTGGCCAGGGCTTTAGCAAATAAAGGCCTGCGTCAACCTTGCGATCGGCGTGACTAGCCGCTAAAACCATGCCTTCTGAAACACCGAAACGCATTTTTCTGGACGCTAAATTGGCCACAACAACAGTAAATTGCCCGATTAATTGATCTGGCTCATAAGCCCCACGAATGCCGGCTAGAATTTGACGTGGCTTTTCTTCGCCAACATCGACTGTTAGCCGTAATAAACGATCGGCGCCGTCGACTGTTTCGCAATTGACAATTTTGGCAATACGTAAGTCGATTTTTGCGAAATCATCGATAGTGATGGTTGGCGCAATAGCTTCGCCGCCAGGTAGCGTTTCGCTAGTGCTGGTTTCGGCTTCGGGCTCGTCAAATAATTGGTCCATAACTTTGGCGTCGACGCGCTGCATTAAGTGCTTAAAGGGCTGGATGGTTTGTGGTAATTGGCTTGCATCGCTCCAGCGGTAAGGGGTTGAATCGTTAAAAAGTTCGTTGGCAACGCGCTGACTAAGAGCGGGTAAAACCGGGCTAAGCATAACGGTTAAGGCTTTAAAACCCGCAAGCGCACGTGAGCAAATGTCTTGCAGCTGCGCTTTTTGATCGGCGCTGGCACTGGCCAGGTCTTTAGCAATAACCCACGGTTTGGCAGCGTCAAAGGCTTCGTTAATACGGTCGGCATAACGCATGGCATGTCGGATGCCGCGTGCAAATTCACGGGCTTCGAAGTCGGCCTTAACTTGGGCAACGGCATCGGCAAGGGTTTGTTGCCAGTTGTCATTGTTTTGGTAAGCCAATTGGCCATCGAAGTGGCGCGTAATAAAGTTGGCGGCACGACTAGCAATATTGACGTATTTGCCGACCAGATCGCTATTAATGCGGGCGACAAAATCGTCGGGGTTAAAGTCGAGGTCTTCGACGCTAGCATTTAGTTTAGCGGCTAGGTAGTAGCGCAGCCACTCGGGGTTAAGGCCGATCTCTAAATAACGCAGCGGCGAAATACCCGTGCCTCGGCTTTTAGACATCTTTTCGCCACTAACCGTAATAAAGCCATGCACATGAATGCCGTCAGGTACTTTGCGCCCAGAAAACTTCAGCATAGCCGGCCAAAAAAGCGCATGAAAGTAAACAATATCTTTGCCAATGAAATGATATTGTTCGGTATCGCTATCGGGATCGATTAAGGCATCGAAATCGAGGCCTTGTTTCTTACAGTAGGCTTTTAGCGCGGCTAAATAGCCAACGGGGGCATCGAGCCAAACGTAGAAATACTTGCCTGGGGCATCGGGGATTTCGATGCCATAATACGGCGCGTCGCGCGAAATGTCCCAGTCGTCTAGCTGGGCGGGGCCGTCGTCGCTGCCCAGCCACTCGCGCACTTTACCAAGCACCTCAGCTTGCAAGCGCGGCTTGCCGCGTCGATTATCGCTGTTTGTCCACTCTTGAAGAAACTCAACACAGCGTGGGTCGGAAAGCTTGAAAAAGAAATGCTCGGATGAGCGCAACTCGGGTTGACTTTGGCTAAGGGTTGAATAGGGTTCGATTAAATCGGTGGGCGAATAGACGCTGCTACAGACTTCACAGGCGTCGCCGTACTGGTCTTTAGCATGGCAATTGGGGCACTCGCCCTTGATGAAACGATCGGGTAGAAACATTTTTTTTACCGGATCGTAAAACTGTTGAATTTCGCGGGTAGTAATTAAACCCGCTGCTTTTAAGTTTTTATAAATACCTTGCGAAAGCGCGACGTTTTCGGGTGTGTTGGTAGCATGCCAATGGTCGAACTGAATATGAAAGCCTTCTAGGTAGCGTGGGCGCTCGGCTGCGTAACGGGCTACAAGTTCTGACGGGCTGATGCCCTCGGCATCGGCCTTAAGCATAATTGGCGCGCCATGAGCGTCGTCGGCACAGACAAAATGAACCGTATGCCCGGCCATTCGCATACTGCGCACCCATATATCTGCTTGGATGTACTCCATAATGTGGCCGATATGAAACGAGCCGTTAGCGTAGGGAAGGGCGGTAGTAACAAAAAGGGTACGCGACATAGTGGGCAGTTCTTAAAAATGACGAAACAAAACAATGGCGCCGAGCCGAGTACAAGAGTACCCGCCCGGTAGACGTGAGTATTGTAATGAATTGGCGTTGCCCGTGCGTATGATGGGCAGATAGTGGCCTTTACGGGATTTCGCGCATTTCGACGTCGATAACATCGTTGTTGTCGAACGGGCGCGTACGACTGGCAGGCTTGCGTCGTGCCGCCCAGTATGCGCGCACCCCAAACGGACGGCCTTTAATTTTGGCAATGGTGTACAGAACGGCCAATGCAATTGCCGTTGACACCATAAAAATAAAGGCCATAGCCATCCCGAGAATGGCTAGGGTGAAAAAAAGCAGGCCGCGAAGGATTTGGGTAAGTGTATTCATAAGCTAATAGACCCTTCTGCCAGAAAATAATTCCGTGATCCGCTATTCTTACCACTTAAGTCAATCGTTTTTCTGAAGAAGGTGCAAAAATGAGCGCGACAACCGAAGATGTGGGCAATGTTTTAGCAGAAGTCATCGACCCCTTAAATGGCAAAAAACTTAGCAAGGCGGTTGTGAAAGACAGCGATATTCGTATAGATAACGATAAGCTCTCTATTACTGTAGCGCTTGGCTACCCTTTATACAATGAAAACCCCGAATTAGAACAAAATATTCAGACCGCATTACAAACCGTGCCGCTAACACTACAGCGTCTCGATTTCACAAGCAAAATTCGAGCCCATGCGGTGCAACAAGGTTTACGACCTTTACCACACGTTAAAAACATTATTGCGGTTGCGTCTGGTAAGGGCGGGGTTGGTAAAAGCACGACGGCGGTAAACATCGCCTTAGCTCTGGCGTCTCAAGGGGGCAAGGTTGGGCTACTCGATGCTGATATTTACGGTCCTAGCGTACCGATTATGTTGGGTTTGTCGGGGCGGCCAAAAAGCCTCGATAACAAATCGATGGAGCCTCTCGAAGGGCATGGCATCCAAGCTAACTCTATTGGTTTTCTCATCGATGCCGATGCGCCCGCTATTTGGCGTGGCCCCATGGTTAGCCAAGCACTCGAACAACTACTTAACCAAACAAACTGGAAAGATCTCGATTATTTAATCGTTGATATGCCCCCGGGTACCGGTGATATCGCCCTTACTTTGTCACAAAAAGTACCGCTAACCGGTGCAATTATTGTGACCACACCCCAAGATTTAGCCTTAGCTGATGCTCGCAAAGGTTTGGGCATGTTCGACAAAGTTAAAGTGCCGGTTTTGGGCTTGGTCGAAAATATGTCGGTACACGTTTGTTCGCAATGTGGGCATGCAGAAGCAATTTTTGGAAAAGATGGCGGCAAAAATATGGCAGCCGAGTACAATGTGCCCTGGTTGGGCGCATTGCCGCTCTCGATTGATATCCGAACCCAAACCGACTCCGGTATGCCAACAGTCTTAGCCGACCCCACTAGTGAAGCGGCGCGTTTATATCAGCAGGTTGCTAATAAAATGGCCGCCCAATTAGCAGGCATGCCAACAGATACCTCTGCTCTGAGGCCTACGGTTGTTGCTCGGCGTAGTTAACTAAATTAGTTTTTTATGCGGGTTTTATGTGTGTTAGTGGCGCTGCTGGTGTTTGGCCATCAAGCCCAGGCACGACCTCAAGTCACTATCGACCCCGGCGGTGTTGGCCCGGGTTCACTAAAAGCCATCACGGGCGCCGTTGACACAATTACCCGCTTAGCCGAAGACCAAGATGGCGGCGAGGCAGCACGGCTGCGTCGCCGCGCCCGCGATGCCACCTTCTCTGCCCTCGAAACCCAAGGCTATTTCTCGGCCAAAGTCGACCTAGAAGTCGGTGAAGACATTGCCGGTGAAACCTGGGACATCATTATCACCCCAGGCCCGCGCACTCAAGTGCGCGATGTCAGTCTCGAGTTTTCTGGGCAAATCACCTTGCCCGAATTCGCGCCGCGCCTAAAAACCTACCGTGATGATTGGCCCCTAACAAAAGACATGCCTTTTGTTAACGCGCAATGGAGCGCGGCTAAAGACGACCTGATTCACGAAGTACGCCGCAAAGATTTTTACTTAGCCCGGGTTACGCATTCGCGTGCTACGGTACGCACCGAAGACGCGTCGGCCGATTTAAGCATGGCCATCGATAGTGGGCCGCGAGTGCGTATGGGCGAGTTGCGTGTCGAGGGTTTAAAGCGCGTTCCACGCAAATTAATTGATCGCTATGTGCGCTACACGCCCGGCGACCCTTACGACCAAGATTTGCTTGACGAGTGGCAGCAAGATCTCGAACTCACCACGTTTTTTCGCGGGGCTGTCGTCATGCTTGATGACGACCCGTCGAAGCGCAAAATTGTCGATGGTGACGAAGTCGAAATTCCGCTTGAGGTGCGGGTTACCGAAGCAATACCCAAGCGTTTTACTGCTTCCTTAGGGGTTGATAGCGATAACGGGGTTCGCGTCGAAGGTTTGTATCGGCAAAACGTTGTGTTTGGCCAACCGGTATGGATGGAAACTGGTATCGGGGTCGATAAAAATCGTCAGCGCGCGTTCTTTGATATTCATTTGCCGCCCACACGTAGTGGCTATAAAGATAGCGTTGGGGTTTTGGTTAACCACACCGACATCCGTGGTGTCGATACCTTACGGTATGGTTTGGGTTGGAAGCGCCGGCAAGAACGCAAGGCGGCGGGTAATAGCCGAGTCGAGTACGAAACCGAAACAAACTTAATTGCGGCTTACGACCGCACACGTATCGATGGGGCAGAGTCTTTCCGAGTGCCTTCCTTAGTTGGTTTGTGGCAGTGGCTGCGCCGCGATGTTAACGATAAATACGACCCGCGCGAAGGAAATTTAATTGTTTTTGGCCTTGGCATGGGTGTAACACTCGATAAGGGCGAGCCATTTTACCGAAGCACACTTAGGGCGCAGCACTGGTGGCCCATTGGTAAGCGCGATGTTTTTACTATACGCGGCGAAGTGGGTAAGGTTTGGGCGCATACCTCACGCGTGCCCGACGAATTTGGTTTTCGCACCGGTGGCGCACGTACCATCCGAGGATATCGTTATCGCTCGATTGGCTTGCCCGAGGGCGATGCAATTGTCGATGCGCCAACCTTAGCCTTAGCCAGCATAGAATATACGCACTACCTTGATGACACATTTGGCATTGCTGCGTTTGTCGATGCCGGTGACGCCGCCGAGCGGTTTCAAGACATGAAATGGCATGTTGGTTATGGTTTGGGTGTGCGGGTTCGTAGCCCAGCCGGGCCGTTTTCCGTCGATTTGGCTTATGGCCAGCGTGATCGCCGCGTGCGTTTACAGTTTTGGCTGGGGATAGCATTTTGAGTTGGGTTAGGCGCTGGACAAGACGCTTGGTTTTGTGGATAGGGCCAGCGATTATTTCTTTGCTGCTTATCGCGCTTGGCTTTTTAGCTTGGGTGGTAGCCACCCAGGCGGGTAGTCGCTGGGCGGTACAAACTGGCATGCATTTTATCGATGGCCAAGCCAGCGGCATACAGGGCTCGATATGGTCTGGCCTTGCTATTGATAAGTTGGCCATGGCACTACCCACTGTCGATATTGATGGCGACCAACTTTACCTGCAGTTCAACTGGAAAGAGCTGTTGTCGCGCCGTTTACATGCCCAATCATTGTCGGCCCAACGGCTAGCCGTACAGCTTCACGAAACCGAGCCCA
>DATGSD010000249.1:0-6483 GCA_035302965.1 Burkholderiaceae bacterium
CCATGGTCAACATATAGCGGACTCGGTAAGTCAGGCACCTCAAAAACAACATGATCCGCTTCGTCGACAACAATAGTGGCAGCAAAAACATTAGCCGAACCAATAAATTTGGCAACAAAACGCGAATTAGGGAAGCGATAAACCTCTTGCGGCGTTCCGCACTGCACGATTTGGCCTTCCGTCATAATCGCTAGGCGATCGGCCATGCTCATAGCCTCGTCTTGGTCGTGAGTAACCATCAAACATGTTACGCCGACCTTATCAAGAATTTTGACCAACTCGAGCTGGGTTTGCTCGCGTATCTGCTTATCGAGGGCCGACATGGGTTCGTCGAGCAGTAACAATTTGGGCCGTTTAACTAAGCTGCGTGCCAACGCAACGCGCTGCTGTTGACCGCCCGATAACTGGTGTGGCTTGCGGCGCGAGTAACCAGCCATTTGTACTAAGTCGAGGGCCTCAAAAACACGCTCATCGATTTCGTTACGCGGCAAACCCTCTTGTTTAAGACCAAAAGCGACATTAGCCTGCACCGTCATATGCGGAAATAAAGCATACGATTGAAACATCATATTGACCGGGCGACGATGTGGGGCAAGCGCGGTAATGTCTTCGCCATCAAGGTAAATACGACCCGAAGTTGGCGTCTCAAAACCGGCTAGCAAGCGCAAAAGGGTTGATTTGCCACAACCCGAACTCCCTAGCAGCGCAAACAATTCGTGACGGCGCACACACAAATTAAGGGATTGCACCGCCACGACATCATCGTAAATTTTGACGACATCTTCGATACGTAAAAACTCGTCATCGTAAGAACGAGCATTATTCAAGCGAGCATCTGCCATTAACTTATTAGCGTCCTGACTTAAGTTCGGCCCAAAGACGCGTTTGTAAACGCTGAATGGGCAAGGGTTGTGGTTTGATAACAAACAAGGTTGCGGCAACATCGCTAGGTGGGTAAATCATGGGGTTGTTCGCCACTTCGGGGCGTACAAACTCTCGTGCGGTTTTATTGGCATTGGGATAAAACATCGTATTAGTAATGGCCGCATGCACTTCGGGAGACTCAATATAGTTAATAAAGGAATGAGCTTCGTCTGGGTTGGAAGCCCCTTTAGGAATTGCCATTGTGTCAAACCAAGCCGGTGCTCCGCCTTCGGGTAAAAAATAATCGATGACATAAGGCTTGCCAGCTTGCTGGGCACGATCGTTGGCAATTAAGACATCGCCCGAATAGCCATAAACCATGCACAAATCGCCAGCAGCCAATTCGTCGATGTAGCCAGAAGAACTAAACTGACGTATATACGGGCGAATTGTTTTTAACAACGCCAACGCTTCTTGGTAGTCGGCAGGTTCTTGGCTATTTGGATCTTTACCTAAATAATGCAAAACAGCTGGAAACACTTGCGCTGCCTCGTCAAGCACCGAAATGCCACACGCTTTTAATTGCTTTGCGTTTTCTGGATCAAACAGCATATTCCAGCGATTAAGCGGCGCGTTATCGCCCATGATTTCTTTAACTTTAGTGACGTTGTAGCCCAAACCATTGGTGCCATATCCCCACGGAATTAAATAGTTATTACCAGGGTCGATGCTGTCGAGCAAAGCCATGATATCGGGGTCAAGATGCTTTAAATTAGGCAGTTTGCTTTTATCGAGCGGTTCAAATAAACCCGCCTCTAGCTGACGAGCGGCATAGTGCGTTGATGGCACAACAACGTCATAACCCGACTTGCCCGTTAATAATTTGGCTTGCAACGTGTCGTTGCTATCGTACACGTCGTAACGCACTTTAATACCCGTACTTTTTTCGAAACCCGAAATGGTATCGGGCGCCGTATATTCTGCCCAGTTATAAACGTTAACAACTTTGTTTTGTGCGTTCGCTTGTATTGAAAACAACCCAAGTACCGCGGTAACAAGCACCGCGTTAAAGCCCCGTATAAACATGATGAGCCCCTGAAGTAGCCATTAAAAAAACGAGATAATATCGGCTTTTAAGAGCTCGCGCTGTTTTAAATTTGGTTTTTAGACAGAGCGTTGTTTCAACAACACAAAATAGGCCTTATTGAGCTCCTCCCAATAAGCCTGACCACGGTTTTGCGCAACCTTGATTAGCGATCGGCGCAAGCGGTTTAAATTGTTCTTTCTTTGTTTTAATTTCATGGTGCGCCGCTGTGCCCGATCGAAGTCGATAATAAACACCTGCTGTTGCTTATCGATAAGAATATTATGAGCGTTTAAGTCGGCATGCCAAACACCCGCGTCATGAACCGCTAATATGGCTTTCGCAACTTGCTTAAGCGGTGCTTGCTCAACGGCTTGCGCCAATGTTTGCACATCGGGAATGCGCTGAATCATAATTGCCGCTTGGTAGCTAAGCCCATCGTGCCAAGTGGCTGCCGCTAGCGGTTGCGGAACCGGTGCGGCTGCTTGCCGCAAATACTGCATAACGACAAGCTCACGCCATGCACGGCTGCGGCGCCATCCTAACCATAAATAACGGTCGCGAATAAGTTTTGCGATCAAGCCCCCGCGCCGATAATGTCGTAATACCGCCGGACCAGCTGCTGTGTTGATATACCAAGCCGACTGCCGCCCGCCAGCCTGAACGGCCTGCGCCCCAAGTTCAGGGTTTCGGGGGTCGAAATCGGCATGACTAACATGACTTAAAAACGGTGAAACATAATAAAGCTGCGTCTTTGCTTGTTTAATGGTTTCGATAACACTTAGCGCTTTATTTCTGTGCAAGCGGCCGGACGAGGATGTAGGAGATTGTTTCGAGCGGTTAACCACTACGCTACCTCGCGCAAAATAGCCAGCGGGGCCGTTGATAAAACGCCTTTTAGAGCCAGCCAGCCGGCCAACCACGAACACACAACTCCAGCTAGCGGCCCTAGCACCCACACCGTTAAGGAAAAAGCCAAGCGAAATTCAAAAACATAATAAGCTAAGGCACTGGCAATTAACCACGCAGCACCTGCAGCAAAAAGCCCGGCAAACACCCCTAGCAGAGTTAACTCAAAAATTAGCCCCTGGCGCAGCTGCATCGAGCGCGCCCCTAACACCCGCAATATAGCAACCTCGTGGATACGTTCTTGACGAGTTGCTAAAAAAGCCGTTATTAACACCACTGTGGCGGCTGATAGGGTAAATAAAAACAGCAATTGCACCCCTTGGATGGCTTGCGACAGCAAACTGCGAACTTGGCTGATTAAAGCTGCGACATCAAACACCGTCAGATTGGGAAACTTCTTTAATAACGAGTTTGTTAACTCTTGTTTATCGGGTGGCAGATAAAACGAGGTAATGTATGTGGCCGGCGCCGAGGCTAACGCTTTCTCGGTTAGCACAGCAAAAAAGTTGACATCGAAAGAATCCCATTTGACCTCTCTTAGACTGGTTACCGTAACGTCAACCGCTTGCCCGGCAACCTCGAAACGAATTTCGTCGCCAAGGCCCAAACCTAGCGTTTTAGCCACTCCGGCCTCGAGTGAGACCTCATTTTTGTCAGGATTAAGCCAACGACCGTGAGTAATTTCGTTGCTTTGAGGTAGTTGGTTTAAATAAGACAGGTTGAACTCGCGCTCAATTAAACCACGAGCTCGGTCATCGCTATAGTCGTCGCTTTTTATCTCTTGTTGATTAATTCTCGCGATACGCGCTCTTACCATAGGGGCGGCTTCGGGTACCTGTAAACCGGCTTGATCTAGAAAATCGCGAACACCGTCGCGTTGATCGGCTTGGATGTTTATTAAAAATGTATTTGGGGCCGAATCGGGGATGGTAGCTCGCCATCCATCTAATAAATCGGTGCGAGTTACCACTAAAAGCAAAAGAACCAATAAGCCGGTTGCTAAAGCACTTAACTGTAAAACCGCCAAGCCACGCCGCCTAAGTAAACCAGCCAACACCAAGCGCCAATGCGGATGCTGAGCTAACCGCTTGCGCAAGCTAGCAAGTATTTGCAGCAAGCCCAAAGACAATAAAGCAAAAACACCTAAGCTGACAATAAAGCCTAGCAGCACCACCCCACCACTGCGCCAGTCGTCGGCCAAAGCCAGGGTAAAGAGGTAAAAAATTAACAAACCCGGTAAATAGGATAGCGCCTGCCCTCGGAGCACCCTTTTAACCTGCCGACGCAACACGACTGCTGGCGAGATATGACGCAACTGAGCAAGTGGCGGATAGGCGAAACCCGCGAGTAAAACGAAGGCAGTTAAAAACCCATAAATAATCGGTCGCCAAGACGCAGCAGGCAAACTGACGTCAAGCAAAGCCGCGGCGACACTAACTAATACCGACTGGACTGCAAACGCAAGCACCGTCCCTAAAGTAGCGGCACCAAGCGCCAACAAGAAAAATTCGGTAAGAAACAAGCCTGAACACTGCCTCTGCGATGCACCAAGGCAACGCATAATAGCTACCCCAACCTGGTGACGCCGATTAAAATGACGCGCCGCCAACGCTACAGCTACCGCAGCCACCACAACGGTTAGCAAACTAACCAGCATGAGGAAGTTTTCGGCTCGCTTGAGTGTGCGCTCGATTTCTGGGCTTTCAGAACCCGGTAAAACAAAGCTTTGTGAGCGCTCTAAACGAGGCTCTAGCCAATGCTGAAACCGCTCGACCGCTGCAGAAGGGCCGGCCAGTGATAAGCGGTAATGTACACGACTGCCGGGCCCTACTAAGCCGGTAGCCGGTAAATCGTCAAGGGCAATAAGAACACGAGGCGCAAAATTAATAAATTGCACCGAACGATCGGGCTCATGTGCAATAAGCCCTGCAACCAGAAACTCACTTTCTCCGAGTGCTAACACATCACCGATGTTTAGATTTAACAAAGTAGCTAACTGAGGATCAACCCAGGCTTCTCCGTTAATAGGACCGTTTTGCAAAGTAATGACATCACCCTCTGGGCCTTGAATATCGATGCTGCCCTTTAAAGGGTAATTAGTATCGACGGCCCTGAGCGAAACGAGACGCATGGCCTCATCGGAACTGGCCATAGATGACATCGATACCGCCAAGGAACGGTCTAAACCAAGCGTTTCAGCTTGCTTAAGTGTGGCATCGCTAAAGGGTCGATCACTGCGCACGACAAGGTCGCCGCCATGCATTTGCGCCGACCGATTGTCTAGGGCTTGTTGAACGCGATCGGCCAATAGGCTGACGCTAGTAACGGCAGCCACCGCTAAAAACAATGCCGCAAACAACAAGGTTAATTCGCCAGAACGGGTATCGCGATAAAAGGCCCTAATGCCTGGCAAAATATAAAACTGCCACCAGCGCATTGCGCGTATGCTTGCCATTAGCGTAACCGCTCGATAGCGGCGTCAACCCGATCGACAGGCCAAATTTCAAGCCCTTCGATTGCTTGACGGGGCGCATTAGCCTGAGGGATTAGCGCAACACTAAAACCCAGCTTAGCGGCTTCGCGGAGCCTCTCTTGGCCACGCGGTGCGGGGCGAACCTCGCCAGCCAGGCCGACTTCACCAAAGACCACCAAACCTTTTGGTAAGGGGCGATCGCGTAACGACGACATAATGGCCAACAACACAGGCAAGTCGGCCGCTGGTTCGGTAATTTTTACGCCACCAACCGCATTAACAAATACATCGGAAGTTGAGGTAGTAACCCCTGCATGGCGGTGCAAAATAGCTAACAACATTGCTAAACGCGCCGAATCGAGACCAACCGACAAGCGCCTCGGATTGGGCGCGGGCGAACTATCGACTAAAGCTTGAATTTCGACCAGTAGCGGGCGCGACCCTTCTTGTGTGGCCATAACGCATGAACCGGCCACATCGTGCTGGTGACGAGACAAAAACAAAGCCGAAGGGTTATTAATACCTCGTAAGCCACGATCGGTCATGCCAAACACCCCTAATTCGTTTACGGCACCAAAGCGGTTTTTTATGGCCCGAACCAAACGAAAGGCAGAGTGGCTATCGCCCTCGAAATACAAAACGGTATCGACTATGTGCTCGAGCACACGTGGCCCCGCCAAACTGCCATCTTTTGTGACATGGCCAACAAAAATAATGCTGATATTACGATCTTTGGCAAGCCGTGTTAGTTGGGCTGCGCATTCTCGCACTTGCGAAACCGAACCAGGAGCCGCCGTTAAATTATCAGAATACAGGGTTTGGATGGAATCGATAACCGCTACTTTCGGTTGGTTTTGCTCGAGCGCAGCTAAGATGGCTTCGAGGCGGATTTCTGCCATTAAATCGACACTGGCACTGGCCAATTCGAGGCGGCGAGCGCGTAAAGCCACCTGCTCAGCCGATTCTTCGCCGGTAACATACAAAACCGGTACAACCCGAGAAAGCGACACCAAGGCCTGCAATAGCAACGTGGATTTACCAATGCCTGGGTCGCCGCCTAATAAAACAACACCGCCCGAAACAAGCCCACCACCCAATACGCGATCAAACTCGTCGATACCCGTAGGCTGGCGCGGCAGTTCGCGGGCGTCAA
>DATGSD010000250.1:0-4280 GCA_035302965.1 Burkholderiaceae bacterium
TTAAGGCCCATTAAAGCGTGGGCAATATCGGCATCGAGCCTATCGTATATCGGTTCGCCCCACCCTGCCGGAACATTTTCGGCCACTACTTCGATGCGCGCACCAATAGAATCGCCCTCGCGACGTAAATCGTCCATAAACTTTTCGAGCTTTGGGAGGATTTTTTGGGATGGCGAAAAAAAAGGGTTGTTATCGACGTGATCCCAAGATTCGAAAGGAATGGTAATGGGGCCAAGTTGGCTCATGTAGCCGCGAATTTTCACCCCGTAGGTATGCGCTAACCATTTTTTGGCGATGGCACCAGCGGCTACGGTGGGCGCCGTTAAACGGGCTGACGAACGACCGCCGCCACGCGGGTCGCGACGGCCGTATTTTTGATGGTAGGTGTAATCGGCATGACCGGGGCGAAATGTGCGCTCGATAGCACTGTAGTCGCTGCTGCGAGCATCGGCATTCCGTATTAGTAAGCCAATAGGTGTCCCGGTTGTTTTACCTTCGTAAAGCCCAGAGAGAATTTCGATAGAGTCGGGTTCGCGGCGCTGCGTAACATGGCGTGAGGTACCCGGGCGCCGTCGGTCTAGCTCGTGTTGGATATCGTTAGGGCTTAACGGCAAGCCGGGTGGGCAACCGTCGACAATAGCCCCGATAGCCGGCCCGTGCGACTCGCCAAAGTTTGTAAGGGTAAAAAGTTTGCCGATTGTGTTTCCCGACATAGCACCAACCAAAATATGCAAATAACTTATTATGCCTTATTACGACGAACAACTGATGGCTAAGCTTTGTGCCCACTCGGGTGCTGCTTGCGCATAATAGGCGTAGCCCTCTTGTTCGGTGAAAGGCGTGCGTAACAGATGCAACAAGGTGTTAATTTCTTTGGCGCTCCCCTGCTCGGCTTGCTCGATAGCTTCTTGAGCTAAGTGGTTGCGCAGTACATAGATGGGGTTAGCAGCCAGCATTTGTTTGCTGCGCTCGGTGGCACTTAAAGGGTCGGTGGCTACGCGTTTGCGATAGGCCTGCAGCCATTTGATTGCGGCGGCTTTGTGCTTAAACAAGGCTAACCAGTGGCTGGCGTCGTCAAGAACACCTTCGAGGAGGCGGAAAGCCAAGGTGAAATCGGCCTGTTGATCGTGCAATAAATGCCACCAATCGTCGAAAAGTTCAGCATCGGCCTCTTGGGCGCGTTGCAAACCGAGTTTTTGGCTGAGGTTGTGGTGGTAGCGGCTTAAAAATGCAGCCTCGTAGCGGTTTAAGGCCTGTTGCAAAGGCTCTTGGTCGATGCCCAATGCTAATAGGCTGGCAGCCAAACGGTGCAAATTCCATTGCACGACTGTGGGTTGGGCATTCCAGGCGTAACGGCCAAGACGGTCGGTGTGGTTGCAAATATGATCGATTTGGAAGTTATCCATAAAGCCGTAGGGCCCGTAATCGAGTGTTAATCCTAATACCGACATATTGTCGGTATTAAGAACACCATGGCAAAAACCAACAGTTTGCCAATCGGCCACCAAACGTGCCGAGCGCAAAACCACCGCTTCAAAGAAAGCTGGCACCACTGGGGCTAAATTGTTAATTTCGGGGTCGTCGGCTTGGCGTAGTTCGGGGTAAAAACGCTTAACCACGTAACGCAGCAAGGTGGCTTGGTTTTCGGGCTTAGTGGCCCAATGCTCGAACGAGCCAAAACGCACAAAACTTGGCGCAACACGCGCAATAACCGCAGCGCGTTCGATGGTTTCACGACGGACAGGGTCTTGTGCAGTAACCATGGCTAAGGCCCTTGTAGTAGGAATACCTAAGCCAGCCATGGCTTCGCTCGCGAGATATTCGCGCACCGTTGAGCGAATAACGGCGCGGCCGTCGCCCATGCGCGAATACGGTGTTAAACCTGACCCTTTAAGTTGAATTTCTTGCGGCCCTTGGGGCGTTACAATTTCGCCCAGCAAATGCGCTCGGCCGTCGCCCAGCTGCCCGGCCCAAACACCAAACTGATGGCCGCTGTATACGGCTGCAATGCTTTTACCTCCGGGCAGGCTTTGGTTGCCCGCCATAATGTTTAAAAACTCGGGCGAGTGTAAATAACTCTCGGATAAACCTAATTGTTTGGCCAGTTCGGTATTAACGTGCAGCAGTTGCGGTTCGGTTAATGGAACTGGGTCGGTACGGGTGTAAAAATCGTGAGGTAAATCGGCGAAAGAATGAGCAACCTTGAGCTGCTCGAAGTTAGCAGCAGTCATGATTCACCTTTTTCGGTAGCGGCATTATGTTGACGTGCGCGCCGAGCCGCTTGTTTGGCTGGCCGCAAATACGCTAATGCCGACAGATAGAAAACAAAAGAAAGGATGATTTCGATAATGGCGAGTTGGGCCGACAAACTTGACGGGTCGGACCAAGCCCGCACTACACCTTCCATGAAATACAACAAAATTAACATGCAGGCCCACTGAAAGGTATAGACGTTACCTTTTAAAACCCCACGCAAGGGCAAAAGCAAAGGGATGACCTTTAAAACCAGCCAAGAGCCGCCAGGCCGAATAGGTGCTAGAAAAAGCTCCCATACTAGGCCAAGAGCGATTAGACCGATAAGCGAGATTGCGCCGCTGAAGCGGAAAATGGGGTTGGGTTGAGCATTTTTAACAGACATCTTGTTATTATCGCCCGAATTACGGTCTTAGCGTTTTTTAAGCAGCGGTTTAGCAAAATTTCTTAATTTGTCTCTTGTGTCTAAAATGCAGTAGTTGCCGTTACTTATACTTTGTGGTTTTCTTTTTACTGGCTTTTTTATGAATAAAACAACGTTGGCTGACCCCCAAAAGGCCACACCTACGGTTGATAAAGTTGCCGCAAGCGACGCACAAACCGAGCACGAAGCGTCGATGCGCGGCTGGCGCGCTTGGCTGTCGGTGTTGCAATTTGCGGTTCATCATGCGGCTGTTAAAAACCTTACCCAAGTTGCAGCCAGCCTCACTTACATCACTATTTTGGCCATTGTGCCTATGTTAGCTGTGGTGTTGTCGTTGTTTACGGCCTTTCCGATTTTTGCGCAGTTCCAAACCGAACTTGAGGTTTTTTTAAGCAATAATTTAATGCCGCCGGCGGTGTCCGAAAATGTTATGGACTACCTTAATTTATTTGCGGCCAAAGCATCGGGTTTAACCACAATTGGGTCGATATTTCTGGTAGTGATGTCAATTCGGGTCATTATGACTATCGACATCACTTTAAATAATATTTGGAACGTTAAAAAACAACGGCCTTTACGTCAGCGCTTATTAGTTTATTGGGCCATTGTTACTTTAGGCCCAATTTTAGCCGGTGCCAGTTTGTGGACGACCTCGCTGCTTGCCGAATATTCGCTTAGTGGCATGGGTCGTTTAACTGCACAGCTGCATTGGGGGCTTTCGGTGGTGCCGGTTTTAATTAGCGGGGTGGCGTTTTCCGCCCTCTTTTTAATGGTTCCAAACCGTCATGTGTTTTGGCGCGACGCGCTTGCTGGCGGTTTTTTAACCGCCTTAATTTTGGCCGCCATGAAATTTGGTTTCGCCTACTATTTAAAGCACTTTCCGTCGTACACAATTATTTACGGTGCTTTTGCCACTATCCCGATTTTTTTACTCTGGGTGTATATGTCGTGGCTGGGTGTATTGTCAGGGGCAACTTTGGCGGCTATTTTGCCCGCATTGCGTTTAAAGCGATGGCTGTTTGTTCGGTATAAGGCGGCATCGTTTGTCGATGCCTTGTTGGTTTTGCAAAATTTACGCGAGGTGCAAAACCATGCTTCGCCGGGCTATAGCGAGCCGCAATTAACACAACTCTTAAAAGTACCTCTCGACGAGTTGTATTCGGTTTTAGCCGATTTGCAGTCGCTTGGGTATATCGTACACACCCAAGATACCGGCAGCGAGCGCTGGGTGCTGGCCTGCAACCCGGCTGCTATCCCTTTAAGTGAGTTGCTAAATCGTTTGGTTCTCGATCGCGAGCAGCCCGGTTTAGCCAACCACCCTCGTCTGCTCAAGCTAATAGCGCGAGCAATCGATGGTGCTGAGCACGTTAATCTTGGGCAAGCGCTCGATGAGATAACAGCCGACCACAGAAATAATGTTACAACCGTTACTAAAGATTCAGCCGATACTATTCAGACGGCTATGTATAAGGCAAAATAAAGGTATTAATACGTACAGGAGATACTAATATGCTTAGAGTTAGCGAAATACTGCGTGTTAAAGGGCACGCCCTGTACACAGGTACGCCCGATATGCTGGTTAGCGAAGCACTCGCTACCATGA
>DATGSD010000251.1:0-2103 GCA_035302965.1 Burkholderiaceae bacterium
GATACCTCTCAACAAAAGGCAACTCCCGATACTACCTTTCAGAAAGCGGCAACCCCCGATGCTGTCTCTCAACAAACGGTCGATTCCGATATTGCTAAAAATGTTGCGCGTTGGCACGAAATTCAAGCCCCGGTTTTATTAGCCGCCCACGACGCCTTGGCGTGGGTTGAGCAACAAAAATCGCTTTGGTTTGGCACGCAAACGGCTACTTACCCGTCTATATTAGTGGTGGGCGATGGGCCCCATGCTTATCCGGGCGCATTCGGTGCTTTAAGTGGCTTAGGAGCTAATAATCGTCCAGCCGACGCTCAACAGCATTATGGTGGTCCGGTTTACCCTAGTGCTCGGCATATTGCCTTAGTTGGCTTAAACCAATATTTAGCCGGCCAAACCGTGCCGCCACACGAGGCCAGTCCGTTATATGTGCGCGAAAAAGTTGCATTCACGATTGCCGAACGTGAGCAAGGCCGAGGGGGTAACCCGGCGGCAGGGGTGCCAATCCGTATAAGCCCTATGGTGGCTAACGATATCCAAGCGGTAGCCGATATCGAAAGCGGCGTGCAGGCATTTCCGTGGTCGTTACGCAATTTTCAAGATGCGTTAAACGCCGCTTATTCGGCTTGGGTAGCACGGTTAGGTAATGATATTCTTGGTTTTTATATTGCGAACTATATCGACGACTTAGCTCATTTGCTTTTAATTGCAGTGCAACCATCACGACAGCGGCAGGGGGTGGGGCATCAGTTGCTAGCCCACTTCGAAGAACAAGCGCGGGCGCACAATCTAAGAGCGCTAACGCTAGAAGTCAGAGAGTCAAACCAAGCAGCGATTAATTTTTATCGTAATCGCGGCTTTCAGCAAACTGGCTTACGCAAAAACTATTACCGTACGAGCTCTTTAGGACGTGAAGATGCGTTAATTTTTGAAAAGGTCTTAATCGATGCTGTGGCTAAGCAAGGGGCATAATTAATGCGCCCAACGTCGTCTAAGTTACCGCCTCTTACCGCAACACAGCGGCTTTGGCTGCAAGAATTGGGTGTGCCGCGCAGCTTATTGTCGGTTGTAAGCCCGATGCCGCAAAGCGAGCGTAGGCGGCCCACTGCTAAGCCCCGTGTTCAGCAAACTGTCGGCTCCGCTCAGCTGGGCCAACAGCCGTCAGCACCAGCTGCAGCTGCGGGGGTTTCGGCTGTTGCCGAGGCGGCTAAATCGCCTGTGACCGGTTTGTTAAAGTCGCTAGGCAAAGCCGATAGCCAGCCAGAGGCCGAAAGCCTAGTGGCAAGTCAATCGTCGCAAACAACAACGTCATCAGTGGCCGCGGCGGCAACTAAGCTTATGCAGCGGAGCATTGTTAGTGATCTCAAAGGTTTGCATGAGCAAGTTCTGGCTTGCCAAGCCTGTTCGTTTCATGCCGAACGCCAGCAGGCTATTTTTGGTGAGGGTGATACACAAACGCCGGCTTTATTCGTGGTAGGCGAAGCACCTGGGCTCGAAGACGATCGTCAGGGCCAGCCGTTCCAAGGCGGTGCTGGCCAACTATTACAAAACATGTTGGCGGCTATTGGTTTAACGCCGCAGCAAACTGTTTTCATGACGACGGCTATAAAATGTCGGCCGCCTATTAATGCTGAGGCCAGCCACGACGCTTTGGCTGCTTGCACGCCTTATTTAAAACAGCAAATTGTTTTGATGCAACCGGCACGCCTTTTGTTGCTAGGTTCGCTTGCCGCATCGGCCTTATTCACAGAAAGCCCCTTCGAAGAAATTCGTGGTACAGCGCAAAAGCTAAAACTAAAAGGTTTGCCGCCTATACCTGCCGTTGCCACTTACGCCCCTAGCTTTTTGTTAACACGTCCGCATTTAAAGCTTGAGGCGTGGCGCGATTTGCAAGCTTTAGCCGATTTGTTTTAGCTGCAAATTGCGGGTAGGGCGGCGTTTAGCTTGGCCGAATAGGGTGCTGTCTAAACCATGCCGCTTTGATTACGGTATGGTTTTGCGCTTTGATGGCGCTGCTCTTTATTTGGGTTCTTTATACAAGGCAGTGCCATGACCTTCTTGGCCAATTTTTTCGCCTAAATTAGGGTTGGCCTTATGGTTTAAGGCATT
>DATGSD010000252.1:0-9066 GCA_035302965.1 Burkholderiaceae bacterium
TGGAAATCGACTCTAAGCCCGAGGTGATGGATCGGCTAGAGCGGCGTATTATCCAACTTAAAATCGAGCGCGAAGCGGTTAAAAAAGAAACCGACGATGCTTCACTGCGGCGCCTTAAGGTTATCGAAGACGAGCTCGAAAGCCTACAGCGCGAGTACAACGACTACGAAGAAATCTGGAAAGCCGAAAAAGCGGCTGTCCAAGGTTCGCAAACCATCAAAGAAGAAATCGATCAAGTGCGTGCCGAAATGGCCGAATTGCATCGCAAGGGCCAGTTCGATAAATTAGCCGAGCTGCAATATAGCCGCTTACCCGAGCTCGAAGCGCGTTTGATCGAGGCCGAAGCCGGTAAAGGTGCCAGCGACGACGAACGTCCCCGTCTTTTACGTACCGAAGTTAGCGCCGAAGAAATCGCCGAGGTGGTTTCGCGTGCGACTGGCATTCCGGTAGCTAAAATGATGCAAGGCGAGCGCGCAAAATTATTAGAGATGGAGTCCGAACTGCATCGCCGAGTCGTTGGTCAAGACGAGGCGGTCAGATTAGTTTCTGACGCCATCCGACGCTCGCGCTCGGGCCTGTCCGACCCTGGCCGCCCTTACGGTTCATTCATGTTTCTAGGGCCTACCGGTGTGGGTAAAACCGAGCTCACGAAGGCACTTGCTAACTTTTTGTTCGATTCCGACGATCACATGATTCGCATCGACATGAGCGAATTTATGGAAAAACACTCGGTGGCCCGGTTAATCGGTGCGCCTCCGGGTTATGTGGGTTACGAAGAAGGGGGCTATTTAACCGAAGCCGTTCGCCGCAAACCGTATAGTGTTATTTTGCTTGACGAGGTCGAGAAGGCTCATCCTGATGTCTTTAATATTTTATTGCAGGTACTCGATGACGGTCGCTTAACTGACGGGCAGGGTCGCACAGTCGATTTCCGTAATACGGTTGTTGTGATGACTTCTAACTTAGGCTCACAACATATTCAATCGATGGTAGGCCAAAGTTACGAGGTAGTTAAAGAAGTGGTTTGGGAAGAGCTTAAAACGGCGTTTAGGCCCGAATTCCTTAACCGCATCGACGAAGTCGTGGTGTTTCATGCGCTCGACGAAAAACATATTCAGTCGATTGCCTCCATTCAAATCAAGCGCTTGGCTGAACGCATGGCCGACCTCGAAATGGGGCTTGAGGTTTCTGAGGCTGCTCTTGAGCAAATTGGTCATGCTGGCTTCGACCCTGTTTTCGGCGCCCGACCGCTTAAGCGAGCCATCCAACAAAACCTTGAAAACCCGCTTTCAAAGCACATTCTAGAAGGCGATTTCGGCCCAGAAGACCTTGTCCGTGTCGATTATCGCGACGACCAATTCGTTTTCGAGAAGGTTGAACAAGCTAAGCTAGCGTAGTAAGCGCAATATAAAAAGCCGCTAAGTGGTTTACACCAAAAAGTCAGATTAATTTCTGTACTTTGGTTTTTAACCACAAAGCGGCTTTTTGCGTCTAAAACAACGCCTTGGGCCAGCGTAATTTATTTACTGGCTAGCTTGTTTTTTATTTTTTGGCTTGTTCGAATAGAACTTAATACCAATTTCGACGGCTGGTCGGCCACGTGAGCGTCTGTGGCGGTTGGTGTCGCGTAACGAGTAAACACAGCCACAGTATTCTTGTTGGTAGAATTCTTCGCGCTTACTGATTTGAATCATGCGCTCAGAACCCCCTTGTTTACGCCAGTTGTAGGTCCAGTACAACATGCCAGGATAGCGTGCTGCGGCACGCATACCCGAACCATTGATTTGGTCCATATCTTTCCAGCGTGAAATACCAAGCGAACTGGTAATGGTGTCGAAACCGTTTTCCCAGGCATAAAGAGCGGTGCGCTCGAAACGCATATCGAAACAGGCGGTGCAGCGCTCGCCACGTTCGGGCTCGTTCTCGAGGCCTTTGACTCGGTCGAACCAGTTTTCGGTATCGTAGTCGGCGTCGATAAAAGGAATGTTATGTTCTTCGGCAAAACGAATGTTTTCTTCTTTGCGTAATACGTATTCGCGCGCGGGGTGAATATTAGGGTTATAGAAATAAATGGTGTAGTCGATCCCGGAGGCGCTCATGGCTTCCATGACTTCTCCGGAGCAGGGTGCACAACAAGAGTGCAGCAGAACTTTACTGTCCTGATTAGGAAGTTCTAGAACGGGACGTTTGAAGTCGGTCATGGTGGTTTTAATAAGACCTTGTGTGGAAATGGTGACAGCCGCGATAAGCTAATTTATGGCTTATGCAAATTGAATGCTTAGCTCTATTTTACCGGTGAAAGACGGTATTCCAAAGTTGCTGGGCATAATGACGCTGTTTGGCAGCTAACTGGGGGTCGATGCGTGCTTTTTCGGCGCCATCGAGTCGTAAGCGATGTTGCAACCGCCGGTAATCGCGATAACTAGCCGCAACGGCTTTAGCAAGCGACATTGGTATAAGCTCGGCTTGTGCCGCTAAATTTAAAAGGGCGATATTGCCCAGGTTACCGAGTAGTTGTGGGTGTTCGGCAGCATGTAGTAGTACCAAATACTGGGTAATAAATTCGATGTCGACCATGCCAGCGATATCGTGCTTAATATCAAATAATTGGCTGTTGTTTGGGTGTCCTGCGCGTATTTTGTCGCGCATGGTGCAAATGGCATATTTTAGTGCTTGCCGGTTGCGGGGTAGTAATAATATGCGCCGGCGTAGGCGCTCAAACCGCAAACCTATGCGCTTATCGCCGGCCGCGAAACGAGCACGTGTAAGTGCCTGATGCTCCCATGGCTTGGCATGCGTAAGTTGGTAACGGCTTAAACCGTCAAACGAAACAGCTAATACGCCTGCATCGCCGTCGGGCCGTAGCCGTAAGTCGACTTCATATAAGCGTCCTGACGAGGTCAGCGTTGTTAACCAAGACACCATGCGTTGGCCCAGGCGGGTGTAATACTGAGGGGCATCGGGGTTTGGGTCGTCATAAACAAAAACCAAGTCGAGATCAGAGGCATAACCTAATTCTTTGCCGCCTAATTTGCCGTAAGCCAAGATGGCAAAAGCGGGGGTTTTTATCGTTTCAGAATGTATTAACGGTATTACGCGGTAAAGGGTTTCTTCAAGAAGTAAATCGGCCAAGGCCGAGAGTTCGTCGGCGAGTTTTTCAACACTAAGCTTGCCGGCAATATCTTGCACCAAAAGCTGGAAGCTAATTTGACGTTGAAAATCACGCATGAAATTCATTTGGCGCTCGATGTCGGGTTTACCGTTGGCCAAGCGGCAAGCATCTAACTCGGTATGAAGCTGTTGGGCTTGTTCGCTCAGTTGTATGGGCTGCATCAAGGGTTGCCATTCGATTAAGCTATCGAGCAATAACGGGTATTGCGTTAAATACTGAGCAGCCCATTGGCTGGCACTAAAGAGCTGTGTTAGGCGCGCTAAGACATCAGGATATTCGCTTAGTAGTGCCAAATAAGCGCTGCGTGGTGCAATGGTTTCGGTAAGGTTGAGTAAGCGTAAACAGGTTTGTTCGGGGTTGTCTGTTTGTGCAGCGGCCTCAAGCAAAGCGGGCAATAGCGCGGTTAAACGGTTTTGGCTAACAGTTGGTAGCCGACGAATTCTGGGTGATTGCTGTAGTTGCACAAGTCGCTTTCCTACTGGCGACGTTGCGTCGATGGCGTTAAACGTTTCTTTATCTAGCTCTGTGCTTGGCGACGAAGGTTTGGGCAATGCCTCGTTGTGGCCCAGGCCGGCAATACGGAAAGCTTCTTGGAAGGCGCCTTGCACGTTTTGTCGATGTTTAGCCAGTTGCTCGTTAAAGGCTTCAAGCGTGTAGCCCATGGCCTTTGCTAGTTGTTGGGTTTGTGCGCTGTTGTTAGGCAGTAAATGGGTTTGTTCGTCGTTGCGGTATTGCAAAAAGTGTTCGGTGCGCCTCAAAAATCGGTAGGCTTGTTCGAGCGCCGTGGCTAACGAGGCTTCAATTAAATCGGCTTGCCGTTGTGCACTCAGAGCAGCTAAAAGATTGGTTTTTTGGGTAGACGGGTTACGTCCCCCGCGTACTAATTGGTTAAGCTGAACGACGAACTCAATTTCGCGGATGCCGCCATCTCCCAGTTTGATATGGTTTTGCGTATCAATATTATGTTGGCTAGAGGCGCGTTTTTGCCACTCGTGACGAATACGTTCGCGCAAATGGCGCAACGAGGCCAAGGCATCGAAATCAAAATATTTTCGATAGACAAAAGGTGTGCGTAATGCTTGAAGTTCAGCCAGATGCGCTTGAGGAGCGCTGTCAGTAAAAGCCTTGAACACGAGTGGACGAGATTTAATCCAGGCATAGCGTTCCCAGTCGTGCCCCTGGTTGATTAAATAATGCTCAAGCGCGGCTAAACTACAGGCCAGCGGCCCAGCGTCGGCATCTGGGCGAAGCCGTAAATCGGTACGAAAGACCTTTCCGTAGGCTGTGGTCTCCGACAATATGGCAAGTAGTTGTTGAACTGTTTTGGCAAAAAACTCATGGTTGCTGATGGCGCGTCGCCCATTGGTTTTCCCTTCACGCCCATACAGAAAAATCAGATCGATGTCTGACGAAACATTGAGCTCGTAGCCACCCAGCTTGCCCATAGTGACAATAATCAGTTCTTGTGGGCGTTGTGTATCGGGATCAATTGGGTAACCGAAACGCTGGGTTAGCGAATGGCTAACTGCTAAATACGCTTTTTCTAGGGCAAAATCGGCTAAAGCCGACATGGCCAGCGTGACTTCGTCGAAACCAGCTTGGCCGGCAATATCGCGTACCATAAGAGTGTAGAAAACGCGCTGCCTCAGTAGACGTAAGGTGGCCCCTAACGTAGTAAGCGGGGCGTGTGGTGACACTTGCTCGTTTTGTTGCTCTAAAGTGTCAAACCACTTGCTGATTTGTTTTTTTCCAACAGCTTGCTGGCAATCGTGTTCAAGCTGTTGTGCCAGTGTGGCTTGCGCCCCTAATTGGTAGCGTAGCGCTTCAGACCATTCGGAAGCGGCTTTAAGCAAAGGCTTTTGAGACATAGATGGTATGGGGTGGCGCGACATCGGCGGTATTTTCAGTTATAAGCATGGCAAGACAACATTAATATTACTGTAGCTAACTCATCCCAAGTGTCTCGATTTACAGCGTACTTGCGCATCACCGGATTTTTTTTGCTCGGCGTGTATCTTTTGCTGGCGGCTTTACTACTAACGCTACGCTACGCTGTGCTGCCCCACATTAACGAGTGGCGGCCTTCGCTCGAAACGCATCTTTCGAGGCTTATTAAGCAAGACGTAAAAATTGGCCACGTTTCGATGGCCTGGCAGCAAGGGCATATTGTTATTCAGCTCGATTCGGTCGCCCTAAACGAGAGAAGCAAAAAAAATGGCGGCCAGGTTTTGTATTTACACAAAGTACGCGGCCAACTCGATTGGCTAGCTTTATTACAGGGCCATATACAGTTTTCCTCGCTAGACGTTCAAGATCTTGAAATTATTGTGCGACGTGACACTGATGGTTATTTGTGGTTAGCCGGCCATCGCTTTGAGCTTTCGGATGCTGCGCCAATTTTGTCATTTGAAGACCCTTTTGCACAATGGATAAGCACTCAACCCCATTTGTTGCTACATAATTCAACCCTGGTTTGGGATGATGACAACCGACCCTCTGAGCCTTTAGTGCTGCACGAGGTTAATTTGCTTTTGGAAGGTGGCCAAACAGATATTCGCCTCGGGATAGAAGCAACAGCCGGGGTGGGCGAGGGCGAGAGTTTCAGTTTACGTGGGCACTTTTGGCAAGCCGACCGCCGTTTGCCGCGCCTCGAACCCGAAGCTTGGGATGGCTTGCTTTACATTAATATTGATCACCTTGTGCCTGAAGGTTGGCGACCTTGGGTTGATATACCCAGTCGTTTGGTCTCGGGCGATGCGGCCGGACAGTGGTGGTTAGCGTTCGAGAAAGGTGAGCCGACACGGTTTGCCTTCCATGCCTTGGCGCAAAATGTTCGTTGGTTATTACCTAATAACAAGCTTGGTTATGCGCAGCAGGGCGAACTGAAGCTTGCTGGTAGTTGGGCCGAGCTTGATCATTTGCTGCATCAGCTTAAATTACGCGAAAAACATCACCTCGGGCCCGATAGTGCAACCTTGCCCCACGATCCAAAGCAAAAGCTAGCTAAGGGCATTGTGATGCAATTAAGCATGACGCATGCCGAGCTCGATTTAACCTCAGTTTTTACAGAAGTATTTGATTTTGATTCGGTGCAAATTAATGGTCGAGCACACTTTACTGCTAACCGTGGCTGGCGGTTTGGTTTAGAAAAAGCGCAGCTGCTTAATACCGATTTTGACCTTGATTTTCAGGGGTTTTGGCAGCAAACGGCGCAGTCTGAATTAGGTGAAGTTGGAGTTACAGGGTTGTTTCATCGAGCGCGTTTAGCCGCCATCGGTAAGTACATGCCGAAGATGGTTAACCGTCATGCTCGCGCTTGGTTAAATAGCAGTCTATTAGCGGGCGAATTTCGCGATACCCATATTGCCTTAAGTGGTTTATTAGAGGCTTTTCCGTTTGATCGTCAAGCGTCTCAGGGCGATTTTTGGGTGTCAGGGCCGTTTTACGATGCCGAGATCGATTACGCCCCCGAGGACCCTAACACCAAAGCATGGCCGCGCTTGCATGCTGTTAATGGGAACGCAACGCTACATCGTGCTGATCTCCGAATAGCCGCCGATTCGGCGCAAATGCTACCCGATGGCGAAACTGAGATTCGCCTGTTTAATCTTAAGGCGCAAATTCCTAATCTAGAAAAGGGCGAACTGCTCTTAATTCGTGGCGATAGCCAAGGCCAAGCCAGCGCCTACCTAGGTTTATTGGATCACAGCCCTTTAGGTGTCATGCTTAATGGGGTTTTAGACGACATGCAGTCAAGCGGAAGCTGGCAAGTTCCGTTAAAACTTTCAATTCCTTTAGAACATACCGAGAACACGCATGTCGAGGGTCGTATAGAACTGGCTGACAACACGGTTTCTTTACGTCCTAATTGGCCCAGTTTCGATCACGTCAACGGGCAGGTGTTTTTTACCGAAAAGGCTGTTTGGACACGTGACCTAGAGTTGGCTTTATTAGGGGGTAAAACCCTGTTAAGTGGCGGTGTTGGCGGAGCACTGCAAGGTTTTGTATTGTCAGGTGATTTGGCGTCTAAGCAATTAATAGCTTATGCCGATTCGGCGCAGTTACTGGGTTTAAGCGGTAGTTTTCTCTACAAAGCGGGTATTCGTTTGCTTGAACACGATGCTTTCGACTTTAGCTTGCAATCGAATCTTAAGGGCTTGGCGATCAATTTGTTGCCGCCATTTAACAAGTCACCAAGAGATCAACGTGCGTTTCGTTTAGTTTGGCGCTCGCCACATCAACAAGCCGCACAACTCGATTTTGCTTTTGCCGATATCTTACGCGCACGTTTGATGCGAGCGCGTGACCCGGCAAGCAACAGCTATTTTAGTGATGCGGTATTTGGTGTGGGGATGGCGCCACCGGTAGTAAAGCCAGGCTCCTATGTCGATGTAAGGCAATCGTTTATTGATCTAGACGCGTGGTACCACTTGATCGATCAACTGCACGGGCAGCTAGAAAGCAAAGAACAGGCCAGCACCACGATTTTGCCGCGTTTACAAAGTGTGCGTATACAAGCGGATGCTCTTAAAGTGTTAAACCATCCACTTGATCATGTCGCATTAACAGCTCAACGTCAGGAGGTTGACGATTGGCGTATCGATATCCGTTCAACACAAACGGCCGGCAGTGTCATTTTAGAGAATTTAGCCAAAGGGCAAACCCGCGTTAATGCGCGCTTTGGTCGTCTAGCACTTGGCGTAAGCGAGAAAAATCAAGAACAACAAACAGCAGCGATTAAAGAATTGCCTGACGATATTGTTGTCCCCGCCATTAATCTCGATGTTGAACGTTTAAGCTTGTATGGGCGTGATATTGGCCGTTTGGTGTTGGCCGGAGAAAGCATCCCGAATAAGCATGCTTGGGAAATTACTCAGCTGCAGGTGCAAGGTGATGGAGCTCAGCTTGAT
Source organism: Burkholderiaceae bacterium (assembly GCA_035302965.1). GTDB lineage: Bacteria > Pseudomonadota > Gammaproteobacteria > Burkholderiales > Burkholderiaceae_B > DATGSD01. The sequence continues at coordinate 8,083 of DATGSD010000252.1, forward strand.
GGTTCGGGTCTTTGGCGTTTAGCGGGGCCACGGCGTGGTTTAAACATTAAGGCGCAGGTCGATGTTAGTGATGCCGGTGCCTATCTTGATCAAATCAACCTCGATAAAGTACTTAAAGCGGGCAGTGGTCAACTCAGTGGCGAGTTTGAATGGGGTAATTTTCCTTGGGAATTTGCTCGCGTCGACTTAGACGGTCGCATTCGTTTGGCTATTAATAAAGGGCGTTTTGTAGCGATGAATTCGCCGGCGGCGCGTTTACTAGAGGTGTTGTCGTGGCAGTCGTTACCGCGTTTAGCGCGCCTAGAGGTTAACCCAAGCGACCCATTTCGAGATGGCCTGCCTTTTGATCAACTCTCTGGCGATATCGCAATTGCTCGTGGCATTATGCGATCAGATAACCTGAGCATGACTGGCCCTGCTGCACATATTGCGTTGCAAGGTGATGTCGATTTAATTAATGGACAATTAAATTTGTCGGCAAATGTGGCCCCCAACCTTGATATGAGTGGTGCGAGTTTGGCGGCAGGTCTGGCGATTAACCCTATTGTGGGGGTTGGCGCATTTTTAACGCAATGGGCTTTGAAAAAGCCGCTTTCGCGGGCAATGGCAAACCATTACCATGTTGAAGGAAGCTGGAATGACCCAGAGGTTCGTCAAGTTTCTCGTGTAAAAGCCGCAACTCATAACGAAGAGACGCCCGATTATGACGAGATGCTTGATAGCCGAAAACCCATAACACCGGCAGAAGGCTTGCATTTAGGCGATGAAATAAGCGAGGCACAAGCTAATTTCACGCCCACCCAACAATAATGCTTGCTAGCAAACACCCTGTTGGCGCATCGCGTCAGCGATTTTTACAAAACCGGCAATATTAGCGCCTTTTAAATAATTGACTTTGTTTTTACTTTCGCCGTAGTAAACGCAGTGTTCGTGGATATCGTGCATGATGGTATGCAAGCGTTGGTCGACGTCTTCGCGTGTCCA
>DATGSD010000253.1:0-4767 GCA_035302965.1 Burkholderiaceae bacterium
GCGCCTGGTTAAGCAAAATATCGCTTTCGTTTTCAAGCGCTAGACCAGAAGGGGCGGCAATAAAGCCCGGATAGCTAGGCTTTTCGGCGTGGCACTGAACGCAGCGCAGCTCCATAATTTGCTTAACTTGGCTAATAGTTACTTGGGAAGTGCTAGCCGCTGCGCTGGGTTGATCGGCCGCGGCGCGATCGGAGCTTGGTGGCATAATCATCCAGCCCACAATAATTAGTAAAATAACACCAAAAATTGGATATAAGGGCTGATTTTTACCCGTGTGTAGTAATACAAAATATTGTCGAATTGCCGCGCCTGAAATAATAAACAAACTGGCGATTATCCAGGCATATTGGTGCGAAAAGACAAAGGCGTAGTGGTTGCTTAGCATCAGTAGCACAACGGGCAAGGTAAAGTAGGTGTTGTGCACCGAACGTTGCTTACCCCGCTTACCATCGAGCGGGTTGGGGGTTTGGCCGGTTTTCATGGCCTCTACTAAGCGTTTTTGGCCCGGAATAATCCAGAAGAAAACGTTTGCCGACATGGCTGTTGCCATAACCGCACCAATTAGCAAGAAAGCTGCGCGCCCCGGAAAGATTTGGCAAGCCAAATACGACACGATAATCATCATGACCGCAACAGCTAAGCTCAAAATACCGTCGCGCTCCATATTGGGGCTAATTCGGCGGCACAGCTGATCGTAAATAATCCAACCAAACAGCAAAAACAAAACCGCTACCGCACCAGCTTGCCATCCGGTTAAGCTAGCCGCCCAAGCCCATTCGCTATTACGTTTAACTAAATAAAACGATGGGTTAATAAGGTAAAGGGCTGCAAATAGCGCAAAGCCCGATAGCCAAGTTGTATAGGCCTTCCATTTTGACCAATGGAGGTCTTTAGGCAGTTTGGGGGGGCTAGTGAGGTATTTTTGGTTGTGGTAGAAACCGCCACCATGTACGGCCCACATTTCGCCAAATACGCCGCGCTTGCGATCGTCTTCTGACACGGGTGGCCTAAGGCTATTGTCGAGCATGACAAAGTAGATAGATTCGCCGATCCAGGCGATGGCGGCGACAACGTGCAACCAGCGTAAAAGCATATTGCCGTAGTCGAACAAGTGGGCATCCATAAACGTATCCGTATCGGGTGGATTAGCCGATCGCTAGCTGCGCGACCGGACGGACAAATAACACCGTAGCCGAAGCGGTATTTAACTACCGCGGTATGTGGAGTAGGTCCAGGGTGTTACCAACAAAGGAACATGGTAGTTTTCGGTGGGTGCAGCGATTCCGAAACGCAGTGGGATGCGGTCGAGAAAGCGTGGCTCGGCAAGTGAGACACCAAGTTTTTCGAAGTAATCGCCTGCATGAAAGACCAACTCGTAAATGCCCGCTTCGACTTGTTGACCTTCGAGAAGCGGGGCAGGGTTGCGGCCATCTTCGTTGGTTTGGATGGTTTTTATATGCGATTTGTTGTCGTTATCGATTTTGTAGAGCTCTATGGTTAAGCCCTGTGCCGGTTTGCCGTGGTAGGTGTCGAGAACATGGGTAGTTAGTTTTCCCATTGTGAACTGTCTCCGATTTATGGTTACTGGTAATTGTTTGTTGTTTTGGCCAAAAAGCAGCTTGGCCAAAATTGTTGACAATTTATGTTGACGATTTTGTTTTGTCCGCCAATAATTGTCAAGAGCAGTTTGCTTTTTTATAGCCTGTTTTTGCTTTTTCCACATTTTTCATACCGACTTAGCCCATGCTAGAGCTTGAAGCACGCGACGATAAACACGATTACCCAGCCCCACGAGCGTCCAGTTTGCTCGAAGGGGCACGCGCACAATCTGAGGTTGATCGCGTTTATGCCGCCATTTTCGACGCCATGATGGATAGGCGTTTGCTGCCCGGAGCCAAACTTACCGAGTCAACACTTTGCGATATTTTTTCGTGTTCAAGGGCAATCGTGCGTTCAGCGCTTAGTCAGCTCGCTTACGACAAGTTGGTTATTCATGAGCCAAACCGCGGCGCTTTTGTGTGGCAGCCAAGCCCTAAAGAAACGCAAGATGTGTTCGATGCTCGCATGGCACTCGAGTGTTTATTAATCGATCGTTTACTAACACTTTCCGATTTGCCAAGCCGTTTGCAAAACTTGCGCACAATGGTTGAACACGAACGCAAGGCGTTCGAAGCGGGCGATCGTATTGCCTGGTTGCGTCTATCGAACGCGTTTCACGTCAAGTTGTCGGATCAATTAGGTAACGATGTATTAACCGGTTTTATGTACGGTTTGTGTGCCCGCACGACTTTAATCATTGCTCATCACGACACGCCCGAGACAAGCACTTGTTCTTATCTCGAGCACGAAATCATCTTAGACAAGCTTGAAGCCAACGACGGCGAGGGCGCTCGTAAAGCAATGCTCGATCATCTTCAAGACTGTGTCCAACGCCTCCACGAACGCGATCGTACTCCTAGCGATCCGTGGATGGCATTCAGTGTTAAGCGCTAACGGAGGATTTATGGACGAACATTATCCGCGCGATTTACAGGGGTATGGCCCAACGCCGCCAAATGCAAAATGGCCCGGTGGCGCTCGGCTAGCCGTTCAATTCGTTTTAAATTACGAAGAGGGCGGCGAAAACTGTGTTTTACATGGCGACGAGGCGTCTGAGCAGTTTCTTTCCGAAATTGTTGGTGCTGAAGCCTATCGCGCTCGACATTTATCGATGGAATCCATTTACGAATATGGTTCGCGGGTAGGTGTGTGGCGCATTCTGCGCGAATTCGAACGCCGCGGTCTGCCGTTAACTGTGTTCGGTGTAGGTATGGCTCTCGAGCGAAATCCGGAAGCAACCCAGGCCTTTATCGAGCTCGGCCACGAAATTGCTGCCCATGGATACCGTTGGATTCATTATCAAAATGTTCCCATCGACATCGAGCGCGAACATATGCAACGGTGCATTGCGATTTTTAAGCAACTTACGGGCCAACGCCCCTTAGGTTGGTACACCGGCCGAGACAGCCCCAACACACGCCAATTAGTGGTTGAAGAGGGCGGCTTTTTATACGATTCCGACTACTACGGCGACGATTTACCCTTTTGGCGAGCGGTAAGTACCAGTGACGGCTCGAAAAAAAATCATTTAATTGTTCCTTACACCCTAGACACCAACGATATGCGGTTTGCAACGCCCCAGGGTTTTAATACGGCAGAGCATTTTTACCGTTATTTGGTTGATGCATTCGACGTGTTGTATGCCGAGGGCGAAACCTATCCAAAAATGCTTTCGGTTGGTTTGCATTGCCGCTTAATTGGCCGGCCCGGACGTTTTTCGGCCCTTCAGCGTTTTCTTGATTATGTCCAAAAGCACGAGAAAGTCTGGGTTTGCCGCCGTATCGATATCGCTCGGCACTGGATTGAGCACCACCCACCTAAAGTGCTAACTGAGGCGACAACATGACTGCAAAAGGTCAACAAATTACCTTGTCCGATTTAAATCGTTTGTCTGCTCCCGAATTTACCCAAGCCTTGTCGGGGATTTTCGAAAACACCTCGTGGATACCCGAACAGGTATACCAGAACCGGCCATTTACATCGGTTGATCATCTGCATGAAGCCATGGTGGCCTTAGTCGAAAAGGCCGATTCTGATGCCAAATTGGCGTTAATTTGCGAACACCCCGAATTAGCAGGTAGGGCCGCTGTACGAGGCGAACTAACACCCGAATCGACTGCCGAGCAGGCGGGGGCGGGTTTAGATGCTTGCACACAAGAAGAGTTCGACACCTTAACGGTTTTAAATCAAACCTACCGCGAAAAATTTGGCTTTCCGTTTATTTTGGCCGTGCGTGGCCATAATCGGGCTAGTGTTATTGCCGAATTTCGGCGCCGCAGCCGTTTAACGCCCGAACAAGAAATGTTTGAAAGCTTGCGGCAAATATACAAAATTGCCCGCTTCCGGCTCGACGATTTAATTGTCGAATAAATTTAGAAAAACTATTACCCACCCTTTGACGGAGTATTTATATGGCTTCAACTAATTTGCCTGCAGGTTCGGTTGTCAATGCGCCTGCCGTAGAACGCCCCGAGTTTGCGACACGCTACGCCAACCTTGCACTTGAAGATTTTGGTGCCAAAGTTTTGTCGTGCTCCGATGAATGGTTTGCGGATGCACAACGCATGCTGCAAGCCTCAGAACCCGTTTTTATTGTTGGCAAATTTGACGACAATGGTAAATGGATGGATGGCTGGGAGACGCGTCGTCGCCGACAAGGTGGTCACGATCATGCGGTTATTCAGCTCGGCTTGCCCGGGGTAATTAAAGGTTTCGATATCGATACAACCCATTTTCGGGGTAATTATCCGCCGGCGGCGTCTATTGAGGCGTGTTTTGTTGATGGTGAGCCCAACGATGCTACTCAGTGGTTTACCTTAATCGAGCCGGTTTCGTTAAAACCTAATTCGCATCACTTCATCGAGGTCGATAACGACCAGGTTTGGACACACTTGCGCTTAAACATTTACCCCGATGGCGGCGTTGCCCGTTTACGTGTTTATGGTTTGCCCGCCGCTAACTGGGAAACGCGCGATCGCAGCCAGCTTTATGAAGTATCGGCGCTTGCCAATGGTGGCCGCATTGTTGGTTTTAACGATGGCCATTTCGGCCCGCCGTTTCGTTTAATTATGCCTGGTCGCGGTGTCAATATGGGTGATGGCTGGGAGACACGTCGACGCCGAGAACCCGGCTACGACTGGTGTATTGTCGAATTGGGTCATCCGGCGA
>DATGSD010000254.1:0-2087 GCA_035302965.1 Burkholderiaceae bacterium
AACTAATGTCGTTAACGGCAATATTGCCACCAAAGTGCTTAGTGAGACCCTTAACTTCGAGCAGGCTCATGCTAACCCCCTTTTGGGAGCCGCTTTTTGACCCACAGCGGGATCGGGGCTAACCGACGGTGTGCTGCGTCGGGCCAAGCGACCAAAAAGTTGTTGAAAACCGCCAGCAACTCCTTGAGGGAAAGCCAGCACGAGTATCAAGATGACACCACCAAACAACGCGTGCCAATACTCGGTAATACCCATGAAATAATCTTGTAATAGCTTAAAGGTGGCTGCCCCAACAATTGGGCCACTTAAGGTTTGCAGACCGCCAAGCAAGACCATGACTAAACCATCGATGGACTTTGCAACGGCGATTTCGTCGGGAGCGGCACTGCCTTTAGAAAAGACAAACAAGACACCAGCAACCCCGGCAAAAAAGCCAGCCACCACAAACGCCACCCACTGCACGCGCTTAACATCGATGCCAAGAGCCGCAGCCCGCAGAGGTGAGTCGCGCGAGGCCCGCAAGGCGTAGCCGAAAGACGAAAACAAGATACGTCTAAGCAACCAAGCCGCAATCACAACAACCACAACCGCAAAGTAAAAGTAGTTAACCCCTTCAAGCCACGGCTCGGGCCAAATACCAATAATACCGTTTGAACCGCCTGTGAAGCTGTCCCATTGGTAAACAATTGACCAAACAATTTGTCCAAAAGCCAGCGTTAGCATGGCGAGGTAAACGCCCGACAAACGCACACAAAACCAACCAAAAATAATGGCTGCGACGATGGCCACCAAAGGCCCTAAAGCCATGGATAACTCCATGGGAAATGCTGCGTGTCGGAATAATAAGGCTGCACCATAAGCGCCTAAGCCAAAATAAGCCGCGTGACCAAAGGAATACATACCCCCTGGCCCCATCATAAAGTGCAGACTTAAGGCAAATAGCGCCGTGATCACAATATCTAAGAACAAGACAGGTGCATACGGGAAGATATTCGATAGCAGGGGCACGCTCAGCAACGCCAATATAACGGCAATGGCAAACAACCTAAACGACAGCCCCGAGCGGCGCAAGGGCGCTTCGATTGGCGCAGAGTTACGGCTAAGTGCTGTAACACGACCCATTAAACCCCAGGGACGGAAAATAAGCACAATGGCCATAAAGATAAACTCGACCACCAGCGTTAGCTTGGGGAAAGCAAAGCTAATACCCCACATGGTGACCGTACCCAATGCAATACAAAGGGCTTTTAATTCGGCAATAATTAAAGCGGCAATAAATGCGCCCGGAATTGAGCCCATGCCACCAACAACCACGATAACGAAGGCATCGCCAATAACCGACAAGTCGAGCTCGAGGTTGGCGGGCAAGCGCGGCACTTGAACTGCACCGCCTAAGCCAGCCAAAAACGAACCCAGAGCAAAAACACTGGTAAACAACCACGCTTGGTTAACACCTAGTGCCCCCAACATTTCGCGATCTTGGGTGGCCGCGCGAACCAGAGTGCCCCAGCGCGTGCGTGTGAGTAATAGCCACAGCAAGCCTAAAACAATGGGGCCGATAAAAATTAGAACTAAATCGTACCAAGGGAAATAACGCCCAAGAATTTTAAAAGAGCCATTAAGCCCTGGCGCAACCGGGCCAAGGAGATCTTCGGGACCCCAATACCACAGCGCGGCATCGTTAATAACCAATACCAAAGCAAACGTTGCCAACAGCTGGAAAAGTTCGGGAGCGCGGTAAATGCGGCGGAGCAAGACAATTTCGATAGCTGCCCCAAAAGCACCAACTAATAGCGAAGCCGCCATTAAGCTGAGCCAAAACCCCATAGGCGTATGCCCGAAATTTTTAACTACCGTAAAGGCAATATAAAGCCCCAGCATGTACAGCGAGCCGTGCGCAAAGTTAACAATGCGTGTCACACCGAAAATAAGTGACAAACCCGCAGCCACTAAAAACAGCGATGATGCTTCGGCCAGCCCGTTTAAAAACTGAACGATAAGACCCGAGAATTCCATGAGTTCTTACACCCTTTGCAAGCGTTTTACTGAGTATTTTTGGTAAATGCTTGCAGCTAAATTAGCGGTTT